>JACMMS010000007.1 GCA_014378915.1 Methylophilaceae bacterium | reverse complement strand
CATAGACTAATAACATCAGTGGTGCCCACTGCAGAGCAGTTAAGTCTAGTGCGGTCATTTTTGCGTCAATGGTGCGATGCAACGCAACTTGTGCATGCTTAATCAGATAACCTATAGACTCTTCAATAATATAATTGTGCCCGCTATAAAAAGTAGTTGCATCATTATTATTGAGCAGATTGTCAACATTTGTGTTGATACGCATTGTTTTATCTAATCCCATGTTGTTATAATATGTGCATATGCAGTGATTGTCAATGCAGCCATAATTGATGCCGACAAATATGCAAAAGATAATCAATAAAATCATGTTATTAAGTAATTTTTTATGAACTCTTCGCACTGACAATATCGCCAAATAGTATTTAATTTTAGGAAAGCAGTATGTTTAATATTGTAAGTATTGCGTTAAAACGGCCATACACTTTTGTGGTGATGGCGTTATTGCTGATTATCACCGGTACGCTTGCCGCGTTGCGTACGCCTGTTGATATTTTCCCTGAAATTAGAATTCCCGTTATTGCGGTGGCTTGGCAATATACAGGCTTGCCACCAGATGAAATGGCGGGGCGTATTAGCACTATTTATCAACGTGTGCTCACCACCACAGTTAATAATATTGAGCATATTGAAGCTAACTCTTATACCGGCTTTGGTATTGTTAAAATTTTCTTTCAACCTGGTGTCGATGTCGCCACGGCTAACGCCCAAGTCACAGCTGTTTCCCAAGTGGTTACTAGGCAAATGCCTGCTGGCACAACGCCACCGCTAATTCTCAATTATAGCGCTTCTACCGTGCCAATTTTACAGATTGCACTTTCAGGTAAGGGCTTGTCAGAGCAGAATTTAGGTGATTTGGGTCTTAATGTTATTCGTACACGGCTTGTGACTGTGCCTGGTGCGGCAGTGCCATATCCATTTGGCGGTAAAACGCGCCAAGTACAAATCGACCTTGATCCTTCAGCCATCCATGCGCGAGGTTTATCGGCACAGGATGTAGCCAACGCTTTAGCAGCACAAAACCTTATTTTGCCTATAGGTACCGAAAAAATAGGTGGTTATGAATATACTCTGCGCCTTAATAACTCGGCCTCAACGATTGAGGATTTAAATAATTTACCGATTAAGGTTGTCAATGGGGCTACCATTTATATGCGTGATGTCGGAAATGTGCGTGACGGCAATCCACCACAAACCAATATTGTGCATGTAGATGGTGGCCGTTCTGTGTTGATGTCTGTACTTAAAAATGGCGCAACCTCAACCTTAGATATTGTTTCTGGTATTAAGGCTAAATTAAAAGAAATTAAATCATCATTGCCAGATGAATTAATCGTTTCACCGATTAATGATCAATCCATATTTGTACGGGCTGCTATTGGCGGTGTAGCGGTCGAAGGGGTAATTGCTGCAGCGCTGACTAGTTTAATGATTTTATTATTTCTTGGTAGCTGGCGCTCAACCATCATTATTGCCGTATCCATTCCCTTGTCTATATTGGGCGCTATTTTAGGCTTAGCATCGATAGGTGAAACACTCAACATCATGACCTTAGGCGGCTTGGCGTTGGCCGTAGGTATTTTGGTGGATGATGCGACGGTGACTATTGAGAGTATAGAATGGCACTTGGAGCAGGGCAAAGAAGTTGAAGCTGCGATTATGGATGGTGCTGCACAAATTGTAACCCCAGCATTTATCTCATTATTATGTGTTTGCATTGTGTTTGTGCCGATGTTTTTTTTAAAAGGCGTTTCGCGCTTTTTGTTTGTACCAATGGCTGAGGCGGTGATGTTTGCGATGGTGAGCTCATTTATTCTATCGCGTACTTTGGTGCCCACTATGGCTAATTACTTACTTAAAAAACATGCACCGCATGCTGATGAGCATGGTAATGAGCTTGTTTTGCCAATATCGCGTAATCCATTAGTCCGTCTTCAAAGTGGTTTTGAAGTGAGATTTGAGTGCTTCCGTTTAAGCTATCGCGGGATGCTCGAATTAGCGATTAATCACAGACGTTTATTTGTGATTGGGTTTATGTCAGTGGTATTACTAAGTAGCTTGCTGATTCCTTTCTTAGGACGTAATTTTTTTCCAGCGGTTGATACTGGGCAGATTCTTATGCATGCACGCGTGCCAATTGGCACGCGAGTAGAAGAGACTGCATCGCAGTTTGCTCATATTGAAAGAGCGATTAAACAGGTCATCCCAGAAAGTAAGATAGAAACATTAGTCGATAATATTGGTATACCGATTAGTAGTATCAATATGATCTATAACAACACGGGTTTAATTGGCCCGCAAGACGGTGATATACAAATTGCGCTCAAAGAAGGGCATTCGCCTACGGCAGACTATGTGCGTACTTTGCGTGAAACTTTACCTAATCAGTTTCCCGGTACTACTTTCTCATTCCCACCGGCGGATATGGTGAGTCAGATACTGAACTTTGGCTCACCAGCGCCGATTGATTTGCAAATTCGTGGCGGTATGTTGGATGCGAACTTTGATTATGCTAATAAGTTGCTTGACAAGATTCGCCAAGTACCGGGTGTTGTCGATGCACGTGTTCAACAATCTCGTAAAAACCCATTATTTGACATCAACGTAGACCGAACTCGCGCGCAAGAGGTCGGCGTAACAACTCGTGATTTGACTAATAGCTTAGTGGTTAATTTGGCAGGTAGCTCACAGGTTGCACCTACGTTTTGGCTAAATCCGGCTAATGGTGTGTCATACCCTATTGTGATGCAAACTCCGCAATACAAGTTGGATTCGTTATCTGCATTAGCGAATTTGCCGATTAGTGGTGCTAATAGCCAAATTAACAGCCAAACATCACAAACCTTAGGAGCATTAGCCACTTTTAAACGTGGTACTGGTAACGCTGTGGTCAGCCAATATGATATTCAAGCGATGGTACAAATTAATGCAACTACACAAGATCGCGATTTGGGTGCAGTAGCCAAAGATATTCGCAAGATTATTGATGACACAACGGGTGATGTGCCAAAAGGTGCAAAAGTAGAGTTACTCGGACAAGTCAAAACCATGAACAGTGCTTTCTCAGGGCTATTGTTTGGACTGTTAGGCGCAATTGTGCTGATATATTTATTAATCGTTGTCAATTTCCAATCTTGGAGTGACCCATTTGTGATTATCACAGCCCTACCAGCAGCGCTAGCAGGCATTATCTGGATGTTGTTCGTGACTTATACGCCACTATCTGTGCCTGCCTTAACTGGCGCCATCATGTGTATGGGTGTGGCTACAGCTAATAGTGTGCTAGTGATTAGCTTTGCACGAGAGAAACTAGATGAACTTGGCGATGCTACTGCCGCTGCGCTTGAGGCTGGCTTTGTGCGCTTCCGCCCGGTGTTAATGACGGCGCTTGCTATGATGATTGGTATGGCACCCATGGCACTAGGGCTTGGTGATGGCGGAGAACAAAATGCGCCACTAGGGCGTGCTGTCATTGGTGGTTTATTTTTTGCCACCATTGCTACTTTAATTTTTGTACCTGTTGTATTTAGTATTGTGCATCGTAGCACACCTAAAAAAATAGCTAAAAAACAGAAGTGAACACCAATATTGGAGATTTAAATGCCATCTAATCAAACCACGCCACATCATTCAACCCGCACTTTGCGTATCAGCGGTATTGTCGTTGCCCTAATTGCTTTCGCCATTGTAGTCATTGGAATTACTAGCCGTGCCAGTAGTGATGACAAACTCAAAAAATGGACAGATGAGCAGGCACTTGATACGGTTAATACGATTAAAGCCGATAGCCATGGCTCGTCTGCTACCCTAGATTTGCCTGGTAGATTTGAAGCTTATAAACGTGCGCCAATCTATGCGCGCGTTAGCGGCTATTTAAAAAGCTGGAAAGTTGATATTGGTGGCAAAGTGAAAGCTGGGCAATTATTGGGCGAGATTGAAACACCAGATTTAGATCAACAGCTTTTACAATCCAGAGCTGATCTTGCTAGCGCACAAGCCAATGTCGAACTTGCTAAAACCACCGCAAAACGCTGGCAAGAGATGTTGAGTACAAACTCTGTATCGCGCCAAGAAGTTGACGACAGAAATGGCGACTATGCTACGAAACAAGCCATGGTAAAGTCTGCTGAAGCGAATGTAGATCGATTGATTGCGACTAAAAACTTTTCCAAAGTGGTCGCGCCATTTGACGGTACAGTCACCGCGCGTGATACAGATACAGGTGCCTTGATTAACGCGGGTGGTGGCACTGGGCCAGCGCTGTTTGAGGTATCTGATACACGTAAATTACGCTTATATGTGAATGTACCGCAAATTAATGTAACGAGCATTAAGCCAGGTACTCAAGCTGATATTACCTTACCTGAGTATCCTGGTAAAACTTACACGGCTAGAGTGGAATCCTTAT
The DNA here is from genome assembly GCA_014378915.1 of Methylophilaceae bacterium. GTDB lineage: Bacteria > Pseudomonadota > Gammaproteobacteria > Burkholderiales > Methylophilaceae > JACMMS01. The sequence continues at coordinate 11,920 of JACMMS010000007.1, read as the reverse complement.
CACGTGCAGTGAATGTCTCTTCTGGAACAACGCTAATTCAGCTTTTTGTTGATAATGCCGCAGGTGAGTTATTACCTGGTGGTTTTGCAAATGTTAGCTTGCATCAGGCAGGTGAAACGGCTACTTTTAGTATTCCTGCTAGTGCATTGATTTTTGATAAGTCTGGCTTACGCGTTGCAACAGTAGGCGCAGATAACAAAGTCTTGTTAAAAACAGTGACTATATCTCGTGATTTAGGCAAACTTATTGAATTAGGCTCTGGTATTACAGCTCAAGATCATGTCATTGAAAGTCCGCCAGATGGGATAGCAAATGGTGAGCTTGTGCGAATCGCACAAGCTAACAAAAAGCAAGAAAAAGTAAACTAGCTTAGTTAAGATTTAGTTTGTATTGGTTAAAATTTTTAATGCTTTGATATAAAATTTCACGAAATACGTGTTTTAATAAAAATCATCCCCAATATGTAATTATGGATTTGTAAACTAAGCTGTTTAAACTCAGTTATTCAAGGAAATTTAATGTTATTTGATAAAAAGACAAATAGGCTAATTGCTGCATCGACTTTAATATTGATGGTTGGCTTTCAATCAGTAGATGCCATGGCCCGCGTTGGCGGCAGTTCAAGGTCATCAGGTTTTTCTAGTAGTCGTAGCTACAGTAATAGCAGCGCTAGTCCATCGCGTGCTGGCGCTGGCAGTAATACTGGTATGCAACGCAACAATGTAGTGAATAATGAACGTCAAAATAACCAAGCTAATCAGCAAGCTCAACCCACTCAACAATCAGCCCAACAAACTGCAGCGCAACAATCAACAGTGCAGCCATCAACAGCTGGTAAATTCGGCATGGGTACAGTAGCAGGTGCTGCGGTTGCAGGTGCAGCAGCAGGATATTTGCTTAACTCACATAATAATAACCAAAACTATCAAACTGGGCCTAACAGTAATGGAGCAAGTGGCCAGTTTGGTGAGCCTACAAATGGACAGCCTGCTGGCTCAGGTTTTCCTTGGGGCTCAATGTTTATGTTGCTCATTGCAGGCTTTGGTTTAATGTGGCTATACAAACGCAGTAAAGGCTTTAAAACAGTCGCTGCAACGATGAAAGAAGTACTAAATCCACAATCTGCTTTGCCTGTATCAACACCAGCTAATTCAACTGATAATTTTAATGCGCCTAACTATAATCCACCTAGCTTTAATGCTGAAAATCAAGCATTTGAGGCCGAAGCACTTAAGTTTTTTATTGCGCTACAAGAAGCTAATAATCGCGGTGATATTAAGTTTATGCAAAACTATAGCGTGGGTGAGATGCAACAAGCTTTAATTAGCGATATTCAAGATAGAACTACACCAAGTGGTTCTATTTTTAGCCTGTTATCCGCTAAAGTGATTGATATGACTACTGAGGGCAATCAACAAATTGCCAGCGTGCGTTTTACTGGTATGGCAGGCGAGGTGAATAGCCCGTTAGAGCCTATGGATGAAGTCTGGCATTTAGTTCGTCAGACTGGCGAATGGCAGTTGGCAGGTATTGAGCAGATTTAAGTGTGATATAACAAACCATTAAAAATTAACTAGATTTGGTAGTCAAATTTTAATTAAGTTTAAACCATTTCATTTTATACTTTAAGTTAGTAGTTCAATTTGGCAGATTAATTAATTGATAAAGAACTTTAAAATGAAAATAAATCAAGTTTCTACAGCGTCCTTTTTAGACCAAAAACCAGGTACTTCTGGCTTACGCAAAAAGGTCACCGTTTTTCAGCAGGCCCATTATTTAGAAAACTTTGTACAAAGTATTTTTGATAGCTTAACTATTCCCGCAGGTGCTATTTTGGTGCTGGGTGGCGATGGCCGTTATTACAATAGTGTGGCGATTCAAACCATTATCAAAATGGCAGCAGCTAATGGCTTCGCTAAAGTCATGGTGGGTCAGGGCGGTATACTTTCTACGCCTGCTGCATCTCATGTTATCAGGCTATATAAAACTTTCGGCGGCTTAATACTTTCAGCTAGCCACAATCCTGGCGGCAAGGATGGCGATTTTGGCATCAAATATAACGTGTCTAACGGTAGCCCAGCTTCAGAAACTATTACTGAGGCGGTTTTCGCGCTCAGTAAAAAAATCACAACTTACAAAATTGCAGATTTACCTGATGTTGATTTAAACGTTTTGGGTGAAACACAATTCGATGAATTTAATGTGAGTGTGTTTAACCCCGTAATGGATTATGCCGATTTAATGGCAACGCTGTTTGATTTCGAAGCGATTAAATCTTTATTAGCGAGTGGCTTCAAAATGAAGTTTGACGGCATGCATGCTGTTACAGGCCCTTATGCGAAAGAGATTTTTTTAAATCGTTTACAAGCTTCTGCTGACGCTTTAATGAACTGCGACCCATCTGAAGATTTTGGTGGCGGTCACCCAGACCCTAATTTGACTTATGCTGAAGATTTGGTAAAAATTATGTATGCTGGAGCGCAATCTCCTGATTTTGGTGCGGCATCAGATGGTGATGGCGACCGTAATATGATTCTAGGCAAGGGCTTTTTTGTTACGCCATCAGATAGTTTGGCGCTCATTGCGGCTAATGCCAAGCTAGTGCAAGGCTATGAAGGCGGTATTGCTGGCGTAGCGCGTTCTATGCCCACTAGCGGGGCAGTAGATCGCGTGGCGGAACAGCTGGGCATCCCATGTTTTGAAACGCCCACAGGCTGGAAGTTTTTTGGTAATTTGATGGATGCAGGCAAAGTAACGATCTGTGGTGAAGAAAGTTTTGGTACTAGCTCTAGTCATGTGCGTGAAAAAGATGGGCTTTGGGCGGTGTTATTCTGGCTGAATATTTTAGCGATTAAGCGCCAAAGCGTAGATCAAATTGTAAAAAGACATTGGGTACAATTTGGCCGTAACGTATATTCGCGTCATGATTATGAAGCTATTCCTAACGACGCCGCTAATAGTGTGATTGCACATATACATAGTAGATTTGCGACGTTGCCTAATCAAGTGTTTGGGGGGCATATCGTTAAAAGTTGTGATGACTTTAGTTACACCGACCCGATTGATGGCTCTGAAAGTACTAAGCAGGGCATTCGCATTTTATTTACAGATGGCTCACGTATTGTATTTAGATTGTCTGGTACAGGCACCGAGGGGGCTACATTGCGTGTTTATCTGGAAGCGTTTGAGCCAGATAGTGCGAACCATCATTTAGATGCACAAGTGGCTTTGAGCGTTATGATAGAAATTGCTTTGCAAATTTCTGAGTTAAAGGCACGAACGGGACGCAATACGCCGACTGTGATTACTTAAATATTTAAGTGTGACTTTTGAATACGGCCATTGCCGCATAGGCGGTAATGGCCATGAGATTTGCCCACACCTGCAATAAACAAAGCATTAAAGTGCGCCTCTATGAATTCAACTTTGTAAGTTTAACAAGGCGTGATTAAATAATAATGACGCCGCATACACCAAGTATTTAAGGAATTATTTTTTATGAGCAACGCAGCGTAACGACAAAAGTTGAATTCATAGAAGTGCTCTTAACTAAAACCTTGCCTGCTTTGCTTACCCCACTTTTGCTTACCCGCCAAAAAATAAAACCAGCCCATGAGTGCGCCAGTATGGCGTAATAATTGAAATGAAAATGGTTCCAAAATGGCTGCAATAATCGCGTAAAAAAATAGTGACTTGGAGTGTTGCCCAGTCCAGCTTTGATATAGATAAATTGACCAGAGATGAAATATTAAATCAATGACTATTTTCGTCATAATTACCAACAACACGGCCAATAAAATAGACGTTTTCCCAGTCACATAATAACTGCCAATAAAGTTCAGTAGCAGTAAAAATGCAATCACGCCATAAAAAGGCTGCACCGTATCAATCGCTTTGACGGGTAGCATCATGGTGCCTAAATTGCCGAAGCGTGGACTACCTGTCATATCACGATTCCAATATTGGGTTTGTAGAAAACCTGCAAACCAGCGCCTGCGCTGCAATAAAAATCCCTTTAGTGTTGAAGGTGCAGAGGTTCTTGCTAACGCATCGCCTAGTACACGTACAGACCAATCACGTTGATGTTCCACAGCATAGCGCCGCATACGGTGTATCAACTCGTAATCTTCGACTAAGCAAGCAGTATCAAACCCTCCTACTTCTAACAACGCTTTGTGCCTAAAACCTGCAAATGCGCCAGAAATTAACAGTAAGCTATTAACGCGCATCCATGCAAAACGTGAAATAAAATTGCGTATGTATTCATAAGTTTGAAACCACTGAAAAAAACGTCCAGTCCATGTGTTATTACATATTGGTGTTAGCACACCTGTGGCTGCAACTAGTTGCGGCTCTCGCTCAAACGCATCGCACATCGCGCTAATCGCATTAATATCAAGCAGCGTATCTGCATCTACAGTGATGACTATATCCGTACTAATCTGTTTAATCGCGGCATTAAGCGCCGTCGCTTTACCCTTATGCGCTACTCGCAACCAGTAAAGATTGGGGTTAATTGGGCTCGGTGCGCTGATTTGACCAAGGTAAGGCTCGCCAAAACCATATTCACGCATTAATAGCTGGATGGTGCCGTCATCTGAACCGTCATCGGCAATAATGATTTGGTCTGGTATGTAATGCTGCTGCATCAGTGCTTGAATGGTTATGCCTAATACATCTACCTCATTATATGCAGCGACAATCACACCAACACTAGTAGGTGATTGCTTTAATGGTGTTAGATGGCTAGTTTTTAGCTGCTTTTTTAACAAGGGTAAGGTTTGCCATGTAACAAAAACCAGTAAGGCGGTGTCATAAAATACATAGGCTAAACCAGTAGACCATGCATAAATACCACTTGAGATAAAAAATCTAGAAAATATAATCAGCGTAAACGCTAAAATGAACCAGTGAATGATCTTACTAACATTCGATGGCTTGCGTGGTGTGATACGTGGTGATGCATTAGCAAAGGCTTGTTCTAAATGACTATTTAATTCTATGCTGCTTAATTCCAAGCTACTTAATTTCATTCATTAACCTTCATTTTATAGGCAGCAATTCTATGATTTCAAACAAAGCTCAGCAAAATAAAGCTCAGCAGCATTCGGCTGAAAAATATACCAAAGTTGCCATATTGCTACATTGGCTCATTGCCTTACTAATTTTTATTAACATAAGTCTCGCATGGACAGTCGATTTACTGCCCGATGCTTATGTACGATTGAACATTGATACACATAAATCGATTGGCATCACAGTGCTAGGGTTAGTGCTGTTGCGTATTTTATGGCGTTTGGGCCATCCACCACCTCCATTACCTTCAAGCATATCCCCTTTAGAAAAGCGCGCAGCACATTGGGGACATATCTCCTTGTACATGCTGATGATTACGCTACCAATTTCTGGCTGGATGCACGACTCCGCTTGGAAAGATGCTCCAACTCACCCAATGCAACTATTTTACTTAATTCCATGGCCGCGCATTGGCTTAATTGAGCACATACAGCCAGTATTTAAAGAGACTTTGCATACCTATTTTGGTTCGCTACATGAATGGCTAGGTATTGCACTTTATGTCTTTTTTATTCTACATATTTTGGGTACTTTAAAGCACCGTTATGTCGATCAGCATAGTATTTTATACAGAATTTTACCTTGATAAATTGCAAGAATTCCCTTATTAAATGCAAGGTAAATGAGAATGATTATTTATACAATAAATATCTTGTAACATATTGATAAATAATCAAACTTTTTGAAAATAAATGCGTCAATTTGCTAGTAACATTCAGTAACAATTAGTAAAATGCGTAGGTTAGTTTGTACTACTTATAACAATGAAATTAGGAGATGGTGATGAATAAATCTAGAAGAATATTTATGATGCAATCAGTAGCAGTTGGCTTGTCATTGCCACTCGCAAAATTCGCATTAGCTGCTGAAGCAGTCAATGAAAAAGACAAACAAGCTATATCATTAGGCTATGTGTCAGATACAAAAAAAGTAGATAAAGCTAAATATCCAAAACATGCAGAAACACAACACTGTAGCAACTGTATGTTCTATCAAGGTAAAGAAGGCGATAAAGCCGGTGCTTGTCCATTATTCCCAGGTAAAGAAGTGGCTGCTAATGCTTGGTGTAGTTCTTATACTGCGAAAGCAAAAGTAGGTTAGTGCTCTAGTAACTAAGGAAAAAACAACCATAATAAAAAAGGCCAGAAATTCTGGCCTTTTTATCGTCAATCATTTGTTTTTGTGACACACCTTACTAATTGCCTGCGTGTTTGCCTAACCATTCTTGTGGATTAATTTCACCATCACCTGATTTTTCCATCGCTGTAAAAATAGTTTTGTGATGAGTGAAAAAATCATCTTTGGCTACTTTATGATCTGCATCTTTATCCATCATGCCCAACATTTTCATGGTGCGCAATTCACGGTTATAGCCGCCTGTAGCTAATTCTAATTTGGTTCTACCCTTAACGCCTACCCACTCAGTTGCATCAACTTCGCCATCTTTATCAGTATCTAACTCATCAAAAAGTTTACCGTAAAAGTCATCAAACTCTGCATTTGATACCATGCGGTTGCCATCAGGATCCAACATTTTCATCATGGGCGTTGTATGCATTTGGCCTTCGTAACCGCCTGAACTTAGCATTGGATCACCTGCAAAAGCAGGTGCAGCAAAAGCGGCTGTGGTGATCAAAGCTAAAGTAATTAGCGCAATTTTTTAAATTGAACGTTCATTTTAAATCTCCCAAGTAAATAAAAAAATTAAGTTGCTAACTACCAACCGTTAGTCACCCGTTTATTAGTTACTTACATTTTTTATTGGGAAAAGTTTTTTCATAATGTAACCAGTTGATTACGTGTTGTATTTTCTGCGCACTTACATGGCTTATTCAACCTGCTTAATCGTCAGTTCGCCTTTCAACAGCCTGACGTCCATTCGACCTAAAAAGCTCATACCCAATAGCACATCGCCATCTAACCCAGGCGCAATCATGGCTGCGACGTTAGTGGCCTCTACACCGCCAACTTTAACTGAACTTAGCCGTACCATATAGCCTACGCTATCGCCATTGGCAGTATTAGTGCGTATGGCTTCTATGCTCTTTAGCCCCAGTTTATCTGCCACTGCTTGTGAAATAGCCACACCTGTTGCGCCAGTGTCGATTAATACTTCTACTTTAGATTGATTAATAAGTGCCTCTGCACGGTAATGACCATCTAAGCCGCGCTTTAATACAACAGACTGAGGATTATTGCCAAGTTTATTGAGTTTGTTAGGATTTTGAATATTATCAACAAGATAATAAATAAAGCCCGCTAAAGCAAGCCATGCAAGGCTAAAAATAAGATTTTTTTTGGTCATAAATCTTTAATGTTAAAGCTGAAATGCTAAGTAGATGATGGCAAAGTAAGTGAGGTGATGTAAGAGTTGATCAAAACCTAACAGAAGCCAAAACCATTCACTATTATCTGCTTTGAGATTAAACTTCGCGCTGAGGTTCATCTTTGACCAATCAATATGGTAATGGATGAGCATATCAATCAGTGCCCAAATCCACCCAGTCGAGCCTAGCCAGAAGAACAATATGATAAAGGTAGCCAACCCATGAACAGCGGCATGAGCAATACCACCTGGATGCAGATAAGTGCCTTTGTTGCGATACATCCATGGGAAAGCCTGTAATGGAAAGTCGCAAATAAAGTGCTTAACAAACAAAAGTAATAACGCAAAAAACATAGCGTAAATAGCTTAACTAGGTAAAGCTAGCGCGTTCAAAACAATACACATTGGTCGTTTTGTTCATTACTTTAGTCGGCTTCATCTATCCATGCTAGCTGAATAGCCTCTAATATCTTTTCACCACATTTTTCAGGAGCATCGTTAAAACCATCCAATGCTAATACCCATTGCATTAAGTCGGTAAAGCGAATCGTTTTTGGATCAACATCGGGATGCGTGTCATACAGTACTTCAGCGATAGTTGAGCTGTCTGTCCATTTCATGGCGAACCTTTATATATTAGTACTAACACAATATTATAGCGTGCTTAACCATTAAGCATAGTTAAGCTCCACTAAAAGGCGAGGCTCAAAAATGTGATAAATGAAACTTGATGAGCGCGGTTCATGTGCTTTTGAACGACTTTCAATAGTAACTTGCTTGAACATGATAAAATAATGAATTAAGTTTCCGCAATAAAGTCTTTACACACTACATTCTGATTGTTAGGTATTTATTTTTTAATTGCTTTTTTGGAAATATGATTATGTTTAGTACAACAAAAAATTTAGAGATTGCAGATCCTGCATTACAAGCCATGATTGCCCATGAAGTCGTGCGCCAAGATCAACACATTGAGTTAATTGCCTCAGAAAACTACACCAGCCCAGCAGTGATGGAGGCGCAAGGCTCACAGCTAACTAATAAATATGCTGAAGGTTACCCAAGTAAGCGTTTTTACGGTGGCTGTGAATATGTCGATCAGGTTGAGCAGTTAGCTATTGATCGCCTAAAAGCTTTGTACGGTGCAGAATATGCTAACGTACAACCGCATTCTGGCTCACAAGCTAATCAAGCCGTATATTTTAGTATTTTGAAGCCTGGTGATACTGTCATGGGTATGAACTTAGGCCACGGCGGTCACTTAACGCATGGTTCTCCCGCTAACTTGTCTGGTAAGCTTTTTAATATTGTGGCTTATGGGTTAAACGATCAAGAAGAAATTGATTATGATGAAATGGAGCGTATTGCCATTGAGGCAAAGCCCAAGTTGTTAATTGGCGGTGCTTCGGCATATGCTTTGCGTTTTGATTGGGAGCGTATGGCTGCCATTGCTGAAAAAGTAGGTGCTTATTTTATGGTCGATATGGCGCACTACTCTGGTTTGATTGCTGCTGGCGTTTACCCAAGCCCAGTGCCACATGCCGATTTCGTGACATCAACTACCCACAAAACATTGCGTGGTCCACGTGGCGGTATTATTTTAGCTAAAGCTGAATTTGAAAAATCATTAAATTCAAATGTGTTCCCAAGCTTGCAAGGTGGTCCGTTGATGCACGTGATTGCTGCAAAAGCGACAGCTTTCTTAGAGGCATCTCAACCTGAATTCAAAATCTATCAAGCGCAAGTCATTAAAAATGCACAGGCAATGGCAGAGGCTTTAACTGCACGTGGCTTACGTATCATTTCTGGACGCACAGAATCGCATATGTTTATGGTGGATTTACGTCCTAAAGGTTTAACTGGCAAAGCAGCGGATGCGGCACTTGGTTTGGCGCATATCACAGTGAATAAAAATGCGATCCCAAATGATCCAGAAAGTCCATTCGTCACCTCTGGTATTCGTATTGGTTCACCTGCGATTACGACTCGTGGCTTTAAAGAAGAAGAGGCTAGAATAGTGGCTAATTTAATCGCAGATGTGTTGGATAATCCAACAGATGGGGCAGTGATTGCTGCAACTAAAGCTAAAGTACATGCTTTAACTTCACGTTTTCCTGTTTATGGAGTCTAATCTTTGAAATGCCCTTTTTGCGGTGATGCCGATACGCAAGTCATTGACTCTCGAGTCAATGACGAGGGTGATTCCATTCGCCGTCGGCGTAAGTGTGTATCATGCGACAAGCGATTTACCACTTATGAAACCGCCGAATTACATATGCCACAAGTCGTTAAACAAAATGGCTTTCGTGAAGATTTTAATTGCGAAAAATTACGTGTTTCATTTACACGAGCATTACATAAGCGCCCCGTGCCTACTGAGTTTATAGATCGCGCGCTCGACCATATTGTTCAAAAAATATTGGGCCTAGGTGAACGTGAGATTAGTGCCCGTGATTTAGGCGAAAGCGTGATGCACGAACTTAAAATGATGGATAAAGTGGCTTATATTCGTTTTGCATCCGTATATCGTAGCTTTTCTGATGTGGATGATTTTCAAGATGCAATACGTGATTTAGATAGTCCTACCCATTACACGAAACGTCGTTCTGATGATTAGATAGCTGCTTAATTTAAATGTGTGAATAAAAATCAGCAGGAGTCACCATGAAACTCATTAACTTTTTCTCAATGGCATTAGTGGTCATTACCGCAATCATCACAGTGGTGTTTTTTGGCTGGTGGATCATGCAAGATAAGCTGGTATTTGGCGATAAAAAATTTGACCAAGTGGCTTGGATGACTAATCCAAGTGCGACAGGTGAAGATTGTCATCGTGGTGATATGGCGTATTATTTGCAACAACAACTGTTAACTAAAAATTTGCCACGTAATAATGTTACGCAATTGCTAGGTAGACCAACTTTTGAAGATCCAGATGCGATTGAGTATGAGCTTGGTATGTGTATGCATGCTGTATATGGCTTACGTATTTATTTTGATGAGCAAAACTTGCTCACGCACAGCCGCATTGCGCATCACTGACTGAGCATTTCACAAATGACGGCACTTTGAATATGCGCCTGATAATATGAGTCTTGAAGTATCTCCTAAACTTGTAGATTATAAACACATGGCGCTAGCTTTACAGCTTGCACAGCGAGGTCTATATAGCACGACACCCAATCCACGAGTAGGTTGTGTCATTGTAAGAAATGGCATTGTAATAGGGGCTGGTGCGCATTTAAAAGCGGGTGAACCTCATGCCGAAGTGCATGCTCTACGCCAAGCACAAGAAAATGGCCATCAAAATTTAGCGGGTGCTGAAGTTTATGTTACTTTAGAGCCTTGCAGTCATTTTGGCCGGACACCACCTTGTGCCGATGCGCTTGTAAAAGCAGGTGTCGCGCGAGTGATTGTCGCTGTGCAAGATCCAAACCCACAAGTTGCAGGTCGCGGTATCGCGCTGTTAAAGCAGCATCATATAGCCGTTACAGAGGGCGTTATGGAGGCAGAAGCATGCACATTAAATGCAGGTTTTATCTCGCGTATGACGCGCGGCCTACCCTTTGTGCGTAGTAAAATTGCCGTAAGCTTAGATGGGCGTACCGCCCTTGCTAACGGTGAAAGTAGATGGATTACAGGTGAAGCCGCACGTTTAGATGTACAACACTGGCGCGCGCAATCGTGCGCTATTTTAACTGGCTCAGGCACTGTAATAGCAGACAATCCACGTATGAATGTACGGCTTGATTCAACCGAAAATATTCGCCAACCATTACGTGTAGTGGTTGATAGTCAGCTACTTATCTCACCAGGAGCTTCAATATTAAAAAACGATAAAACACTTATCGCTTATGCCAACAACGTTAACCCAAAAAAAGCACAATCTTTTGCAGATAATGTTGAATTACTACAAGTGGCTGATTACTCTGGCAAAGTTTGCCTTAAAAGCCTGTTGCATGAGCTAGCAGCTAGGGGAATCAACGAGTTGTTGGTTGAGGCTGGGCAAGGGCTCAATGGCGTATTAATGATGCAAAATTTGATTGATGAGCTAGTTGTCTATCAAGCGCCAATGATCATGGGTAATCAGGCGCTTGGTATGTTTGCAATACCTCCGTTAACTAGCATGCAACAGCGTATACCATTAAAGTTGCTAGATTTATTGCAAATAGGCCAAGATGTTCGCCTGCGACTTAAACCCATCTTTAATTAACGATTGATATGACTACTACAATGCTTGTAGATACCCATTGCCATTTTGATGCTGCAGAGTTCGATGCTGATCGTGATGAAGAATCCAATCAGGCGCGTGAGCAAGGTGTAGTGGCTATTGTTGTTCCTTCCGTATGCCAAGCTAATTTTGAAGTGGTTATTAACCTAGCGCAGCAACATGCGCATGTGCACTATGCGCTAGGTATACATCCGATGTACGTTAATCAGTCTCAAATAACAGACTTAGCAGCGCTTAAAACGCTATTACAACAAGCTATCACTTTTGATAAGCCCCCCGTTGCAATT
>JACMMS010000041.1 GCA_014378915.1 Methylophilaceae bacterium | reverse complement strand
TTGCAGCACGCGGCAGTAAGAATTGTATTCTGGAAAGAGCCTACCGCAACATACCGCTGACGGATGCGCAAAAGCAACGCAATCGACAACACTCAGGCATACGCAGTATGGTTGAGCGGGTATTGGGTGTACTGAAATTGCGTTACGGCATGGGTCAGGCAAGATACCTTGGGTTGGTGCGTCACTTCACGAGATTTGGTTTGCTGTGTATGGCTTACAATCTCAAGCGAGGAGTAGCGATTCAACGGGATTTGCAGACTAGGTAGGATAGTTGCGCCAAAAAGTAGGTAAAAGCAGGGGAACGGAATGAAATCGTTCTGTTATTGGCATAAGTTTGCCAAAAAAGACGAGGTTTTAAGAGAAAACCAATCAGGAATGAGTGGGATTTAAATTAAAAAATGGAAATTGACCTAAGCACGGGGGTTTGACTGGCTCGTGCAAAGGTCTCCATTTATTCAATCATGATAGTTAAATTGATCAATTTAATTATTAAAATCACCTTTTGTTAGTTACATAGTAATTGGTAACTAAATCCACCACTTAAAAAATCATTATTTATTGCTCGCACCAACTATGTGCAATTGTAACAAATCAGTGCGTACTTTTCTTATTTATACAATATTAAAATTGTGTAGAAATGATTTAACTTATTGATTATTAATAATTTAAAGTAATGGCATGCAAAGTGCTTATTATTACTGTATTAAATTTTAGTAATACTAATGTCAGTGCTAACTTATAGGAGAGTAACGATGTCATCTGCAATAAATTCTAGTATTAATCATCAGAAATTTGGTTCTATTAAAAAGTTGATTGTTAGTTTATCTGTACCTGTAACCATGATGTTTGCGGGCATTACCCATGCTGCGGAGCCGCTGAAAATCGGTTATAGCGATTGGCCAGGTTACGTAGCATGGCAAGTGGCTATTGATAAAGGCTGGTTTAAAGAAGCAGGTGTGGAGGTTAAGTTTGATTGGTTTGATTATTCAGCTTCTTTAGATGCCTTAACTGCAGGTAAATTAGATGGCGTAACAGCCACTAATGGTGATGCGTTAGTAGTAGGTTCTGGCGGTGCTAAAAATGTAATGATTTTATTGTTAGATTACTCTAACGGTAATGACATGATTGTAGGCAAGCCTGCCATTAAAAGTTTAAAAGATCTTAAAGGTAAAAAAATTGGTTTAGAAACTGGCTTTGTAGAGCACCTTCTATTACTTAAAGCCCTAGAAAAAGCGGGTATGAAAGAGTCTGATGTGACGATTGTTAATACTAAGACGAATGAAACGCCGCAAGCATTGGCATCTGCAGATATTTCTGCCATTGGTGCTTGGCAACCAAATTCTGGTCAGGCGATGAAATTAGTGCCAGGATCTAAACCAATTTATACCTCAGCAGATGAGCCTGGCCTTATTTATGATGTACTCACAGTGAGTCCATCTAGCTTAGCTGCGCACCGTGCAGAATGGCAAAAAGTGACCAAAGTTTGGGGCAGGGTGGTGGCTTATATTAATGACCCTAAAACTCAACCAGATGCCGTCAAGATTATGTCTGCACGCGTCGGTTTAACCCCAGAAGCATACTTACCTTTGCTTAAAGGTACTAAGTTAATCAGTCTAGAAGAAGGTAAAAAAACCTTTGTAAAAGCTGATGGTTTTAAAACCTTGTATGGCTCATCAAAGGTCGCAGACAGTTTTAATGTGAAATACGGCGTATACAAAAAACCGATGGATTTAGGTAAAGCAATTGATGCAACGGTTGCAGGTAAATAAGTTAATTTTAATTTATTTTATGACAAATAAATGGGGAATGAGTACCTAGAGATTGGCGTTTTAGCAAAAAGCTTTGCAATCTAATACTCATTCCCGTTATTAAACTTTTTGATTGCTAGCCTCAAGAAAATAAACCACTCATCAATTTTATGTTGCCAACCTCACTTAACATCAATAAGTATTTTCAGCAAACAGAGGGCGTTTGGGCACACCATGCTGTGTTTGCTTTTACTTTCATTGCTTATGCAGTGGGTGTTTGGGGATTGTTTTCTGTAAGTTGGTGGCTCAATTTTTTCAGTGTTTTATTGTTAACACAAGGGCTAATTATTAGTGCATATTTGCTGCACGAATTCTCACATCGTAGTATTTTTAAAAGTGCTGCAATAAATCGTCGTTGGGGTACTGCCATGACTTGGATCAACGGTAGTTGCTATAGCACATTTGATGAAATTCGCGATAAACACATGCATCATCATGTTGATAGAGCAGATGTAATTAGTTTTGATATTAGACATTTCATTACTTCTTTACCGCGTCCATTGAACCTGTTAGTGAAATCGCTTGAATGGGCTTATATTCCGGCAGCTGAAATCATCATGCATGTCTTAGTGGTTGTTATGCCTTTCATTACACCAGCATGGCATCTTAAACGGCCGCGTTTGATGGCGATTATTTTTGTGCGCACTATATTACTTGGCTTAATGGCATGGATTTCAATTAAAGCTTGGCTGCTTTACATGCTGTCATATTGTTTGATGCTTACCGCATTGCGTTTCGCTGATGCTTACCAGCATACTTACGATGTGTTTGTCACGCTAGATAGTGGTACTAACATTAAGCTTAACCTTGACGATGGAAAGCTGCGAGATCGAAGTTATGAGCAATCCAATACCTATTCAAACTTAACCTCAGTATCGCATCCTTGGTTAAATTTGATGTTTCTCAATTTTCCGTATCACAACGCGCATCATCAAAAACCAGTCGTTGCATGGAATCAATTGCCGCAATTACATGCCAAGCTTTATGGCAAAAACAATGCGCCTGCGGATGTTGCAATCATCCCTATGCTAACTTTGTTAAAAAGTTATCATCGCCATAGATTAACTCGATTGGAAAGTGATGATTACGGGTCGCTGACTTTTAAACCAGATTCAAAGCAACTTAGCCTTGGTGGAGCGGATCAATTTATTGGTGCGGTTGGTGTCTCCTTTTTAACTGCTATATGACACAAGTGCTCAAACTTTGGCCATTGTTAACGGCAACGCATCATTATGATAAATCGCTATCTACGCGAAATGTCGATGCCGGTAAGATAATCCAAGCACCCATTTTGGCGTACTTAATTGAAACCAAAAATGGGCGAATTTTGTATGACGTGGGATGTGATTACGCAAAAATTAGCGATACAGAAAAAGCGGCGCATTACTACAATACAGAATACTTCCCGTTTGGTGCACCTAACATGCAAGAAGAGCAGCGATTGCCACATCATTTTGTGCGACTTGGTTTAACGCCTGCAGATATTGATGTCGTATTTTTAGGCCATCTACATTTTGACCACGCAGGTGGCTTGTGTGATGTGTGTGGCGCTACAGGGCATCAACCTGAAGTGCATGTACAAAAAGATGAGCTAGATGCGGCGCACTATGCGACTAAAACGGGTGAAGAAGTCGCTTATTTTGATGATGAAGTTGTCTCTCAAAGTAACTGGAAAATCATGCAAGGCGAATACGATATTGTGCCTGGCGTCAGGGCAATATCTAGCCCTGGCCATACACCAGGCCACATGTCTTTACTCATTGAATTGCCTCATTCCTCACCGATCATCTTGGCAGGTGATGCAGCAGACTTGCAAGAAAATATCAGCCAAGAAATTGCACCTGGTTTGTGCTGGCGTAATCAGGATGAACTTGCCGTATCAAGTATTCGTAAATTAAAACAACTCGCGGTAGAGACAAAGGCGCAGCTTTGGCCGAATCACGATATGAATTTTTGGAAATCACTAAAACAATTCCCAGAGTTTTATCATTGAAACTGCATCTATTAACAGGCTATTCAGCTAATCATTCAAGCAGAGGTGCAAGGCCAGAGGTTATGGAACAACCA
This sequence comes from Methylophilaceae bacterium, assembly GCA_014378915.1. Lineage (GTDB taxonomy): Bacteria > Pseudomonadota > Gammaproteobacteria > Burkholderiales > Methylophilaceae > JACMMS01. Next base: position 11,551 of record JACMMS010000041.1, on the reverse strand, counting down.
AATTTAAAAACAACAGCTAAAGCTAAAGTGCTGGATATAAAAAGTGCGTTTGTTCCTAGCAGCTATCATGGTGTTTGGCGCAGATCGCTATTAGAGAATAAACAAGGTAAGGATGACACCTCATTAGTGCTATGGATGCAAACTCAGCACCACCATGTGGATATTCGTATTCCTGCTTCACGTCCTAACTTTCCGCAGTATGGAGTTTTAGAAGACTTTGCGATGGATGAATTGCTGATGTTAACTACTCAGCAGGGTTTTTACGGTGTTACGCATGTACAACGCAATATATGCAGATGGCAAAGAGAAGTTGACTTTCAACCTGAAAGCGGCGCGCGTGATATTGGTGAAATTGTATTTGGCAACCCAAATATGATGTTAGAAACTGGTGTTGATAGTGACTATTTTGAAATTTGGCATAAAAATAAGGATAGCCATTTATTGCCTACACACAAAGTGATTACAAGCCTCAATAGGCACGGTGAAGAACGTGTGTCTTACATGCTTACAGCAGGCAATCAAGTAGCATTGGCTCGGCCTCGTGATGTTGTTGTACCAGCTTCTTCATGCTTATTGAGTGCGATCGACAAACAAAAAACGAGTCGAGAGACGCTGTTAGATTGGCTAGATTGCGAGATTTCATTCGGCGAAAAGACTGATGATAAACATTGGAAAATTCTATATTCTACGCATCCGTTTCGTGAGGGGAAAATAGCTAATTATGCATAGTTGGATGCGTTCTAATTCTAAAAATGAGCCCTTGAAAGAAATGGGCACATGAGTTTTTCGTCATGGTTTGCCGTACGTCGGGAGTTATCGCCGCAACGACGCACACTACTTGGTGTAGGCTCGTTTTTGCTACCTCTACTTGTGTGGTGCGTCTTCAGTTATGTACCATTTGTTTGGCACCCAATGATGTTGGTGAGTAATCCTGGTGCTGTTGATTATTTTCAAGTAGACATGCTGGTAGACAAAGCGGTGTTTAAAGATGAGCTCACTAACATGCAAACCGCTGGAAAAGTCTTACCGCAAGGCACGCCGGCTAATCCTATTTATCTGCCAGCCCCCCATCAGGTGGCTAAAGCATTTTTTACGGCATTTACGCATGAGCCAGAAAGTCGCGATGGCCAGTGGCTTCATGAAAGCTTGATACATAGCATAAAAATTATATTTTTTAGCTTTTTAGTTTCTTCATTCATTGGTGTGCCGTTAGGTATTTTGTGTGGCACTTATAGCGCTATTTCACGGCTTAATGAGCCATTTATTGAGTTTTTTCGCTACTTACCAGCACCCGCATTTGGTGCATTGGCAGTAGCTATTCTGGGGATTTATGACGGCCCTAAAATAGCTGTGATCGTCATCGGTACGCTGTTTCAACAAGTGCTTATTATTGCGAACACTACTCGAAAACTTGATTATTCTTTATTAGAGGCGGCTTTAACCTTAGGTACCAATAAATTCAAATTACTCATACATGTCATTATTCCTGGAATTTTGCCTGAGCTTTATCGTGACCAGCGTATTTTATTGGGCTGGGCTTGGACATATTTGATTGTTGCAGAACTCATCGGCACTTCGTCAGGTATCACCTGGTTTATCACCCAGCAAGCGCGCTATCAACATTTTGATAATGTTTACGCTGCTATTTTCATCATCGGCTTTATTGGTTTAGGTTGCGATTTAATATTGGCATGGTTAGGCAAACGAATGTTTGCTTGGGACCGTCCTGCAAATAAAGAATAAATAGCGAGGAATAAAAATGAGCAATGAGTTAAAACCAGCCGTTATTTTACCTAGCTACCTTGAACAATCACAGGCAGTAAAAGACCGATTTACGCGACTAAAAGATCGTGAAGTGATTCTTGAAGTTAAAAATTTAAATAAGGTCTATAAAACAGCTAAAGGTGAGGTGATCGCTTTAAAAAATGTGAACTTTAAAACCCATCGCCGTGAGTTTGTATGTGTGATTGGACCTTCTGGCTGCGGTAAATCTACGCTGATTCGTATTTTGGCAGGTTTGGAATCACATACCTCCGGTGATGTTTTGCTCGACAACAAACCAGTGACTGGCCCTGGGCGTGATCGCGGTATGGTCTTTCAAGGCTACACATTGTTTCCCTGGCGTACGGTAAAAAAAAATGTAATGTTTGGTTTGGAAATGAACGGAATAACGGGTGAAGAAGCTTCGCGGGAAGCCGATTTATGGCTAGAGCTAGTGGGTTTAGAGAAGTTTGCTAACGCTTATCCACATGAGCTTTCTGGCGGCATGAAACAGCGTGTTGCTATTGCGCGGGCTTTGGTGAATCAGCCGCGTATTTTGCTGATGGATGAGCCGTTTGGTGCATTAGATGCGCAATCACGCGCAAAGATGCAAGCGCATCTACTCGAAATATGGCGAAATATCGATATCACTATTTTATTTATCACACATGATTTAGATGAAGCCATTTTCTTGGCTGACCGAATTTTGGTATTGAAAGCACACCCAGGCGAAGTGCAGGAACTGATTGAAGTGCCTGTGTCACGTCCGCGCGGTGTTATGCAAACCACCAGCCCAGAATTTTTAGCGACTAAGGCGCGCTTGGAAGCCCTAATACATCCACCTGAATCTGAACCAACCCATGAAGATGCGGTGAAACCGAAAATGATTCGCTTTGTAAATGTGAAAGATAACGTGGAGTAAGCAACATGCAATGGTCACACACTACATGGGATGAATTACCAGAAAAAATCGTTAATGCCAGCGAAGCCGCTATTTTACCGATAGGCGCTACCGAGCAGCATGGCCCACACATGGCGTGCGGTATGGACTATGTATTGGCTGATATCTTGTGCCGTGCCGTGGCTGAAAAAACCAATGTGCCCATGTTGCCGACTATGCCCTATGGTTGCTCCATTGGACATAGTCAGCGCTGGCCCGGCACATTGGCAGTTTCGCCGATAACCTTAATTAACCTGATGAAAGACTTAGGTGACTGGGCTTATCACAGTGGTATTAGGCGCCTGTTTATTGTGAATACGCATGTGACTAATGCGGCGCCATTGCGTTGCGCATTAGAAATGCTGCGTGCCGAGCACGATGACATGATGGTAGCGGTATTCAACTCTGCACATATCAGCCCGCGAGTAAAGCAGTTCCACCATGCCGATGGTGATGATTGGCATGCTAATGATGCTGAAACTTCACTCATGCTGGCAACCGCACCCGATATGGTACGCCTTCACAAGCTGAAAATAGCAGATGACCCAGACCGTACCGATGGGATGGTATTTTCACATCCCGTAAATCGCACTAGTTTAAATGGTGTCACTGGTAAGCCCAGCATAGCTACAGCAGAAAAAGGCGCAGAGTGGTTTGATTGGATGGTAGAGGATTTAAGCGCTTTGATTGTGCAAGGCATGCAAGAAAAACCGCCTTTGGCGCGCTCTTATTTTGATAAATTTAGTCATTGATTCATATTGATTCAGAAGGTTAAACACATGAAAAGTAATGCAGAAATCAGTAAAATTCAACAGCAACTCAAAGATAGAGGGGTACTTTATTGCGCAGGCGCTTATGTTGATATTCATGGTATTCCAAAAGCTAAAGTAGTGCCTATTGACCACCTTTCCCAAATGGCAGCCGGCTCAGAACGTTACACTGGCTATGCGTTGGATGGCTTGGGTCAAGCACCTAGTGATGATGAGTTAACCTCGATCCCTGATTTAGATCATATTATTCAGCTGCCATGGGAGCCAAAAATGGCATGGATGCCAGCTGATAATGGTTTTCAAGGTAAACCTTATGCACTTAATACGCGCGTTGCCCTTAAAAATATGCTGGCGCAAGCAGCAGAAATGGGCTTTGGACTTAATTTAGGTATTGAATGCGAAATTTACCTTTTAAAGCAAAATGCTGATGGCACATTGAGTGTGCCAAATCCTGACGATAAACTTACCAAGCCATGTTACGACTTGCGTGGTTTTATGGATAATTTTAGCTGGCTAGATAAAATGGCACAGACGATTAATGATTTAGGTTGGGATTTATATTCGTTTGATCATGAAGATGGTAATAGTCAATTTGAATTTGATTTTAACTATAGCGATGCCTTAACTATGTGCGATCGCCTGACTTTTTTCCGTATGATGGCTAAGCATTACGCTAAAGAAGATGGCTTGGTAGCTACAATGATGCCCAAACCATTTGCGGATAAAACTGGTACAGGCGCGCATTTTAATATGTCGTTATATGACGTTGAAACGGGTAAAAATCTGTTTGCATGTGATCCTAAAGATGATCCGCGTGGATTAGGTTTAACCACCTTAGGCTATCAGTTTATTGCTGGTATTTTAAAACATGGCCCTGCGCTTTGTGCAGCCTTTGCGCCGACAGTCAATAGTTATAAACGCTTGGTCCGTCGCGGCGCGATGAGCTATTTTAGTTGGGCACCAGTATTTAACTCTTATGGCTCTAACAACCGTACTAACTCTGTGCGTGTGCCTATGGGCGGTGGACGCTGCGAATCACGCAATGCAGATGGTGCAGTTAATCCTTATTTAGCCGCTACATTAGCATTAGCGGCTGGCTTGGAAGGTATACGTGAAAACTTAGATCCAGGTAAACCAAATGAAGATAATCTGTACGATTTAAACGAAGAGCAGCGCCAAGCCCGTGCTATTGAGTTTCTACCAAAAACCTTGCAAGAAGCTGTGGCTGCATTTGCTGCGGATGGTTTGGTTGAGAAGGCATTAGGCAAAGGCTTACGCGATGAGTTTATCAAATACAAAACAGAAGAATGGGAAACCTACCATCTGACAGTGAGTCAGTGGGAGATTGATCGCTACAGTTATATGTTTTAATGGCTTTTGATGATTAAAAATAAAAAGAGCATGTTGAATTATGAACACCAGTAAAAAAACACCGCTGGTTAATCGCATTAGCATTTCGTTGCCTGACGATTTGCAAACCGACTTAGATTTAATGGTTACTGCGCGTGGCTTTGAAAGTCGCTCGCAGGCGATTAACGATATGTTGCGCCAGCATTTAGTAGAACATAAGCGCGATAAAGGCAATGAGGTCATGGCGGGTACGATTACGATTTTGTATAACAATGCCACTCGCGGTTTGCAAAAGACCATTGCCGATTTGCAGTACCGCCATTTAGATGAGGTCATTAGCTCCTTGCACGTGCACTTGGCAGACAACAAAACTATGGAAGTGATTTTAGTGCAAGGGCCAGCACAAATTGTGCAAAGTATTGCTAATGAAATTATTGCCATTCGTGGCGTAATTACAGGAAAATTGCAGTTGATGGGGGCTGTTATTCCACAGCTGCATCAATTGACCTTAGCTGCAAAATAAGAAATTAATCGATTAAAAAATGACGGTTGCGAAAGGTAATATGTTGAACCAAAATAGTGTGTTGTGGGAAGAAAATATTCCAGGTGGTACCCATTGGTCTGGGCTTATTCGCCGCGGTACAGCTTTGCGTATTACTGATTTAGAAGGTGGCGCTAATTTGTCTGCTTTGTTTTATAACGCGGATGAAAAGTTAGAGCGCTACAATATGCCTGATACTTTAAAGGCGCAGCATACCGCTTTTCTTACTACTGGCCATGTCTGCTATTCCGATATGGGGCGGGTGATGTGCTCTATCATTCATGATGATGTCGGCTGGCATGACACTATTTGTGGAGTGACCGATGCAGCGATGGTTGAGGCAAAATATGGTGAGTCTAATTACCAAATGCATCGTAATAATATGTTTCGTAACGGCAAAGATGGCCTATTAATAGAGTTGGCTAAATATGGATTAGGCAAGCGCGATTTAATGGCCAGCGTTAATTTTTTTAGTAAAGTAATGCCCGATGAAGATGGCAATTTAAGTTTTGTGTCGGGTCACAGTCAAGCTGGCAATTTTGTCGATGTACGTTTTGATATGAACGTGCTACTAGTTCTCTCAACCGCACCACATCCATTAGACACTAAAACTACTTATCAACCTGCATCAATAAAACTAAGCGCGCGACCTGCTGCGCCTATGTTGCGCGATGACATTTGTCGTAACTTGTGTGAGCAAAATGCACGTGGCTTTATCAACACAGAGAGATATTACCTATGATGCAACCATTGACCGAAAGCACGTTAGACCCTCAAAACGCAGTGCTTAACCAAGTGTGTAATGCGGGTGATCCATGGATGGCGGAAGTTAAAAAAGGTCAGATATTTCGCATATTAGATTTAGAGGGCAACCAAGCGGTAGATACTTTATTTTACAATGCAGATAACCCTGAAGAACGTTACAGTGCAGCAGATACGATCGCGCGTCAGGGCAGGCTTTATCTCACTACGGGCTCAGTACTTTACTCTACCGAAGGTCGCCCGATGTTGACGATTATTGCTGATACTTGTGGCCGCCATGACACCATTGGTGGGGCTTGTTCAGCTGAGAGCAACACAACGCGCTATGCCCTAGATAAACGCCCAATGCATAGTTGCCGTGATAGCTTTATGCACGCACTTAGTCATTGCGACTGTGCAGTAAATCGCAACATGAGTAAGCGCGACATTACAGCTAACATCAACTTTTTTATGAATGTACCTGTGACGGCTGATGGTGGATTAAGCTTTGCCGATGGTATTTCTGGCGCAGGAAAGTATGTGGAAATGCGCGCTGAAATGGACGTGGTCGTACTTATTTCTAACTGCCCGCAACTTAATAATCCATGTAATGCGTATAACCCAACGCCAGTGCAGCTGTTAGTTTGGAATTAAATTGAGCAATCAGGCGAATTACAGCGTTACGCGAGACTATAATTTCAAGTCTTTGAAATCCTCATGTACTAGTTGTACATTTTGGTTTCTGCGTTCCGTGCGCCTTGTACTTCATCCTACTTGCTCAATTTAAAAGGTGCAACCTCAAATGTTCGTCATTCCCGCGAAAGCGGGAATCCATTTTGATTTTAAAAGTCACTGGGTTCCGGCTTCTGCCAGAGTTACGAAAAGTAGAAGTTTAAATTGTTGTGAGTGATTGTAATTTTCAAAACCATGTTCGGACGGCCTTATATGGAAGTAACAACGCAGGACGACCCGCAAAAAGGTAAATATGTTTAAAAAAGTTCTGATTGCCAACCGTGGCGAAATCGCCTGCCGTATTATTCGTACCCTAAAAAAAATGAGTATTCATTCTGTTGCTATTTATTCGGAAGTGGATGTGGGTGCCCGCCATGTTTTAGATGCTGATGAAGCGTTTCTAGTTGGCCCAGCACCTGCTGCCAAAAGCTATCTGAATGTTACACGTATTCTCCAAGTTGCCAAAGAAGCTGGGTGTGAAGCGGTTCATCCTGGATACGGGTTTCTTTCAGAAAATCCAGATTTCGCTGAAAGTTGTGAGGCTGCTGGTATTGTTTTCATTGGCCCCACACCGCAACAAATGCGCGATTTTGGCCTTAAACATACCGCGCGTGAGTTAGCGCTACAAAATGGCGTACCACTTTTACCTGGTTCTGGATTATTGAAAGATGTTGAGCATGCCAAGTTAGAAGCCCAAAAAATTGGTTATCCAGTGATGCTTAAAAGTACCGCAGGCGGTGGTGGCATTGGCATGCAGCTTATTTGGGCGGAAGATGAGTTATTCAATGCTTTTGCATCTGTGCAAAGGTTATCCCGCGCTAACTTTAAAGAAACTGGTATTTATTTAGAAAAATATGTACAAGTGGCGCGCCATATTGAAGTGCAGATTTTTGGTAATGGCCTGGGTAAAGTGATTGCTTTAGGTGAGCGTGATTGTTCGGTACAACGCCGCAATCAAAAGGTGATTGAAGAAACGCCCGCTCCACATATTTCAGAGGCTGTGCGCTTAAGCCTATGCGAAACGGCTATCAAATTAGGGTGTGCTTTAAAGTACCGCTCAGCGGGTACGGTAGAGTTTGTTTACGATAAGTCGTCCAATGAGTTTTACTTTTTAGAAGTCAATACCCGCTTGCAGGTGGAGCATGGTGTGACTGAGCTAGTAACGGGCGTAGATTTAGTGGAGTGGATGATACGCATCGCTGCCGGTGAAACAGCTACACTCGATAGTTATCAACATCAACCTCAAGGTTGTGCGATTCAAGTACGCATCTATGCGGAAGATGCTAATAAAAACTTTCAGCCTTCGAGTGGTGTCCTCACTGAAGTACAGTTTCCTACGCCAGCCAGAATTGATACATGGGTAGAGAAAGGCTCCGATGTTTCGCCTTTTTACGACCCCTTAATTGCTAAAGTCCTGCTCCATGCTGCAACGCGTGATGCCGCTGTTAAAGCGATGCAAACTGCATTGCATGAAACGCGTTTAAGCGGCATAGAAACTAATCTGGAGTATCTGCGCCAAGTGCTCGCAGATACTGTGTTTCCTGCTGGTGAGCAAATCACACGCTATTTAAATAGTTTTAAATATTACCCATCGACTATTGATGTATTGGATGGTGGCGTGATGACGACAATTCAGGATTACCCTGGGCGCGTTGGTTATTGGAATGTCGGCGTTCCGCCATCCGGGCCAATGGATCATCTAGCTTTTCGTATCGCCAATAAATTGGTGGGTAATAGAGAAGGCGTGGCTGGATTAGAAATTACGCTGATTGGTCCAAAGCTCAAATTCAATACCGATGCTGTAATCGCTATTACAGGGCCAGCCATTGAGGCAACCTTAGATGGTGAGCCAGTTGCTATGTGGCAATCACATCACATTAAGGCTGGCAATGTATTAAAACTAGGTAATTTCAAAGATTCGGGTTGCCGTGCTTATCTCAGTGTATATGGTGGATTCGATGTGCCAGATTATCTTGGTAGCAAATCTACTTTTACTTTAGGCCAGTTTGGCGGGCATGGTGGCAGAGCTATTCGCGTTGGTGATGTGTTGCATGTATTTAAGTTAACGCCTACGCCTACATCGACACCTGCACCAGTACCTAAATCTACACCTATTGCAAAGTCTCTGCTCCCACAGTTTCAGCCAGAATATACGCACAATTGGGAAATTGGTGTGCTATACGGTCCACACGGCGCACCAGATTTTTTTACTGAAGATGATATTGAGATGTTCTTCTCAACGGACTGGAAAGTACATTACAACTCAAATACTACGGGTATCCGTTTAATTGGCCCTAAGCCACAGTGGGCGCGTAAAGATGGCGGCGAGGCTGGCCTGCATCCATCAAATATTCACGATAATGCTTATGCCATAGGCACGGTAGATTTTACTGGCGATATGCCGGTAATTCTTGGCCCAGATGGCCCTAGTTTAGGTGGTTTTGTTTGCCCGGCGACTATAGTCCAAGCTGAGTTATGGAAGATGGGGCAGTTGAAAGCAGGCGATAAAATACGCTTCAAGCGCTTAACGCAAGCTCAAGCAGCAAAATTGGAAGTCGCCCAAAATGTCATGATAGATAATCTAGCTGGTGCAACGGCCAAGCTGCTTGCTGAAGCTTCATCAATCAATAGTCTTGAAACTCTAAGCCTTGAAATTCACAGTGCTGAAACTCAAGGCGCTGAAATTCAAAGCGCTGAAATTCAAAGCCCCATCCTGGCAGAAATTACCAAAACAGAATCGCAAATAAAAGTAGTGTACAGGCAGTGTGGCGATAAATACTTGTTAGTGGAATACGGCGATTTAGTGCTGGATATCAATCTGCGTTTTCGTGTGCACGCATTGATGCAGTGGTTGGAAAGCCAAGCAATTAAAGGCATTATCGACCTTACCCCCGGTATTCGTTCGTTACAAGTGCATTTTGAGAGCCTAGTTTTATCGCTTAATCAGCTCATCAATACTTTGCGTGAAGCTGAAAGTAAATTACCGCCAATTGATGAAATGGTCGTGCCAACGCGTATCGTGCACCTGCCTTTATCTTGGGATGATGCAGCAACACAGTTGGCGATTGAAAAGTACATGCAATCGGTGCGTAAAGATGCACCATGGTGCGAAATGGTGGATGGGTATGCCAGCAATATCGAGTTTATACGCCGCATTAATGGTGTGAAAAGCATAGAGCAAGTAAAGGACATTGTGTTCAATGCGAGTTATCTTACACTTGGCTTAGGCGATGTCTATCTAGGTGCCCCAGTGGCAACGCCGATTGATCCGCGCCATCGTTTAGTCACTACCAAATACAACCCAGCGCGTACTTGGACGCCTGAAAATGCCGTGGGTATAGGCGGTGCCTATATGTGTGTGTACGGCATGGAAGGCCCCGGCGGCTATCAGTTTGTTGGTCGTACCATTCAAATGTGGAATCGCTGGCGTGAGTTTGAAACAGGTAAACCTTGGTTACTACGTTTTTTTGACCAAATTCGCTTTTACCCTGTTACGGCGCAAGAGTTAGTAGAAATGCGTGCAGATTTTCCGCATGGTAAATTTCAGCCAAAAATTGAAGAGCAAACCTTTAGCCTCAAACAATATAACGATTTTCTTAAACAAGAATCTACTTCTATCAGGGCCTTTAAAACCAATCAACAAGCTGCATTTGAAGCAGAGCGTGAGCGTTGGATTGCAACAGGCCAAGCACACTACAGCAATGAAGTTGAAGCGGTTGATAGTATGCAAGATGCCTTAGTGCTAGCACCAGGCAGTCGCGCATTGGCTTCGCATGTAGCGGGTAACTTATGGCAAGTTAAAGTCAATGTGGGGGACAAAGTACAAGAGGGTGATGTGGTAGTGATTGTGGAATCCATGAAGATGGAAATCTCTGTGACAGCTACTTGTTCAGGCATCGTCACTCAGGTGTTATGTAGTGAAGGTGGCGCAGTGGCAGCTGGGCAAAACTTATTAGTGATAGAAGAGGCGACAATATGAGCGTTGTATTGAACCTGAATATTTCCCATTTAAGACAGCAATATCTTTCAGGTAGCCTTACGCCTACACAATTGGTTAAACAGCTTGATGCTGAAATTAGCCAAGAAGAAAATCAAGCGGGTAAGCACAATATTTGGATAACGCGTTTAACACTTGCCGACATGATGGGTTATGCTGAGCTTTTAGAAAAGCTGGATGCTAAAGTTCTACCACTTTATGGCATTCCATTTGCTATCAAAGATAACATTGATCTAGCAGGTATTCCCACGACCGCTGGTTGTCCAGACTATCAATATATGCCTGCTGAAACTGCAACCGTGGTGCAAAAACTGATTGATGCTGGCGCTATTCCTGTGGGTAAAACTAATCTCGATCAATTTGCTACTGGCTTAGTGGGCGTGCGTTCACCTTATGGCGCTAGTAGAAATAGCATCAATGCAGATTATATCTCCGGTGGCTCCAGTGCTGGTTCTGCGGTGTCAGTAGCGCTTGGCTTGGCAAGTTTTAGCTTGGGTACGGATACCGCTGGTTCAGGCCGTGTGCCAGCCGCCTTTAATAATTTGGTTGGCTTAAAACCCAGCCTTGGCTTGCTTAGTACCCAAGGTGTAGTGCCCGCTTGCCGTACGTTAGATTGTGTTTCTATATTTACTTTGAACGTAGAAGATGCACAAACTGTGTTAAATGTTGCGCAGGGATTTGATGAAGCCGATGCGTTTTCTCGTAAAAAAACGACAGCT
>JACMMS010000040.1 GCA_014378915.1 Methylophilaceae bacterium | reverse complement strand
TAGCAGCATTAGCACCAGTGCCATTATTAAACGAAACACCGTAATCAGGCACATCAAGCGTTTTGGTAAATATACGGCTCAATAACAACTCATCATCTGTATTGATACCAAACCCTATACTGCCTGCAATACCTTCACGATTCTGCTCTGGGCGATTCCCTGTCGCTGGGTTTTGACGCCAATTTTCTTGACCGCGTTGCATCATATTTAGGCGTATTGCTGTTGTGTCGTTGAGTTGCTTATTAAAATCACCTGTAAATTGTTTACAGCTTTGCTCACCTAGGCTAGCGATAATGGTATTTTTATCATTTAACTGCGGCGTTTTACTGACCTGGTAATGACACCACCCGCTTGACCACGTCCGAATAACATGGCCGCAGATCAACGAAGCACGTCAATTTGCTCTAAGTTAACAGTCTCACGATTATATTGTGCAGTATCGCGAATACCATCTAAATAAATATCACCAAAGGTGTAAAAACCACATAAATTAATATTATCGCCGCTGCGACCGCGCTCTGCCGCATTAAAAGTCAAGCCAGACCCATTGCGTAAAGCCTCACGTAGTTAACCCACTTGCTGATCATGCATTAGCTATGCGTAATCGTTGTGACTGCTTGTGGCACATCATGTGGATCTTGCAGCACTTTACCCACACGCGTTTTAGCGGCTTGATAGCCATTAACAACTACCACTACTGCGCCAGCTTTTACTTCCACCTCTGTCAATTGCTCATTAGCAGCAGTCATATTAGTTGAAACTTGCTCTGTCTTTTGCTTATTGGTTTTAGCAACTTCTTCTGCCATCAAGCTCATTGGATAGGAAGTTGTAATGACGATAGCAATTAAATTAAACTTGGCTAGGTTGCATAATTGGCTGACTGGCTTCTGATTGTTAACTGTAAAATTGTGTTTATTGCAAACTTATTGTGGCTCACTCACAAACCCTAGCTTGGTCATGCCTGCATTTTGTGCATCGGCCATCACAGTGGCTGATACTTGATAGCGCGTGGCTTTATCTGCACGAATTTGCAGTTCTGGCTGCGACTCTACTTTAGCGGCAGCTTCTAGCTTGGCTTTCAAATCGACTTGATTGAACATGACATCATTCCAGTAGGTTTTACCATGAGCATCAATGGATAAAGAAATCACTTCAGGCTTTTCTAGCAATGGCTGACTAGTCGCTTGCGGTAAATCAATTTTCACAGCATGTGTAAGCAATAGCACGGTGATAATAAAAATCACCAAAAGCACTAACATCAAATTCTTCGCAATAAATAACCTTACAGCATTGATTTTTAGCTAACAAAATGGGGTGACATAAATTATCAGTAGCCATATTCATTTTTCACATTCCATTACTTGTTGTTGATTAAAACCGCTCAATTAACTTATTGGAGTCTCTACTTAGTCAGCAACAACTTGCCTTGCCTAGTAATATGCAAGCGATATTGAGCACCTTGGTGATCGATCATAATTTCACTAGCATTATTAAATAGCGCTGCTGCTTGGTAGCACTTCACTTTTGGCGATCCACTGCCTTGTTTACTATCAACCAAATGGCTTGTTAATAACAAGGCGACTAGATCATTCATGTTGTTATTCCATCGCGCTGTATTTTTAAAAGTCTCTAAAAAATACTGCAAAAAAATAGTGTTAAAAAAAGAGGCCGTCTGATATATATAAGCAAATCATCTGAGTAAACTTAAATTAAGAACCCATACAAAGCGACCCTAAAGAGTAGTAGATGCAGTGTTAGTGCATTTACAACATCTAGCGCCTGCTTGGTACAAACACTAAATTCTTTTACTAGAGCTTGATTATTCAGAATCAACAAAATTGACAACTGAAAATTCAATTACAATTAACTTAACGCAAATGATAATGATTAATCAACAAAATGATGACGTTACATGAATTAAGTTAGCTTATAACTTGACCAAAATTGCTCAAAAGGTTAATGTTAAGGGTTGTATATTTAACGTTTAAAATCACATTATCTATAAGTTTTAGTAGCGCTAGTCGCACATACCTAAATGAAGTGTGCATTCAAAGCAACAGTGAAAGACTGATGGAATTAAGTTTTATGGAATCAACCGCGACCGACAACATGGCCGAAAGTAAAAGCCAAAAAAATATCACAGCTAACCCTAATATTACGGGCGCAGAGATTCTTATACGCTGCTTAAACGAAGAAAATGTAAAATTCGTCTTTGGTTACCCAGGTGGCGCCGTGCTGCATATTTACGATGAAATTTATAAGCAAAACGGCTTTAAGCATATATTAGTGCGCCATGAACAGGCTGCAGTACATGCGGCCGACGCATTTTCACGTGCCACTGGTGAGGTCGGCGTTGCGATAGTCACATCAGGCCCAGGTGCTACCAATGCTGTTACTGGCATCGCCACAGCTTACATGGATTCAATTCCCCTAGTTGTGATTAGCGGTCAGGTGCCTGTTCCTGCTATTGGTATGGATGCTTTTCAAGAGGTAGATATGGTCGGCATCACTCGACCATGTGTAAAACATAACTTCTTGGTGAAAGATGTCAAAGACATCGCAGCCACCATGAAAAAAGCATTTTACATTGCAGCCAGCGGTCGCCCTGGTCCAGTTGTAGTTGATATTCCTAAAGATATTACCGCACATTTAACAGAATATATTTACCCAAAAACGTTAGAAATGCGTTCGTACAACCCGGTGCTCAAAGGGCATAGCGGTCAAATTAAAAAAGCGGTTAAGTTATTGCTAGAAGCCAAACGCCCGATGATTTACACGGGCGGTGGTTTAGTGCTTGGTGATGCATCGCCTGAGTTGGTAAAGCTTGCACGCGCATTAAATTACCCTGTCACCAACACTTTGATGGGCTTAGGTGGCTACCCTGCCACTGACAAACAATTTGTCGGCATGTTGGGTATGCATGGTAGTTACGAAGCGAATATGGCGATGCAAAACTGTGATGTATTAATCGCTGTGGGTGCACGCTTTGATGACCGCGTTATCGGCAACCCTGGCAATTTCCAAACTAAAGACCGCACGATTATTCATATTGATGTCGATCCATCTAGTATTTCTAAACGCGTGAAAGTGGATGTACCCATTGTTGGTCATGTACAAAGCGTATTGCGCGAAATGAACGAAATATTAGCGCTAGAAAATAAGCAAAATAATATTGCTGATTGGTGGAAACAGATTGACGAGTGGCGCACTGTTAAGTCAATGGTTTATCAACAATCAACTGAATTTATCAAACCTCAATACGTGATTGAAAAACTGTGGGAAGTGACTAAAGGCAATGCCTACGTGACCACTGATGTTGGTCAACATCAAATGTGGGCAGCACAATATTACAAGTTTGATCAACCACGTCGGTGGATTAACTCTGGTGGCTTAGGGACTATGGGCGTTGGCCTACCTTATGCTATGGGTTGCCAGTTCGCAGATAAGAATGCGCAAGTAGCCTGTGTAACAGGTGAAGGCAGCATTCAAATGAACATACAAGAGCTTTCAACCTGTGCGCAGTATGGCTTACCGATTAAAGTCATTTTGCTCAACAACCGCTATTTAGGCATGGTGCGTCAATGGCAAGAGTTTTTCTACGAAAATCGCTATTCAGAATCATATATGGATAGCTTGCCTGACTTTGTTAAGCTAGCTGAATCCTATGGTCACATAGGTATGCAAATTACCAATCCTGCAGACGTTGAAAGCGCATTAGTTAAGGCTTTTAGTCCGGAATTAAAAGATCGATTTGTGTTTATGGATTTTATTACAGACCAAAGCGAAAATGTATTCCCCATGATTCCAAACGGCGCTGGTTTAGCTGAAATGATTTTAGGCAAAGAGCAAAAACTAGTAGATAACCATACGAGAGAGGAAGATTAAATGAAACATATTATCTCTCTACTTATGGAAAATGAAGCGGGTGCTTTATCGCGGGTTGCAGGTTTATTTTCAGCACGTGCTTATAATATTGAATCACTGACTGTTGCACCGACTGAAGACTCAACTTTATCGCGCATGACCATTGTCACATCTGGTTCAGATGAAATTATTGAGCAAATCATTAAACAGCTCAACAAGTTAATTGATGTGGTCAAAGTGCTCGATTTAAACGATGGAAAGTTCATTGAACGGGAGCTCATGCTGGTAAAAGTTAAAGCCACTAATACATATCGCGAAGAAATGAAGCGCATGTGTGATATTTTTCGTGGTCGCATTATCGATGTAGCCGACGGCAGTTTTACAATTGAGCTTACAGGCTCTGGCAACAAATTAGATGCTTTTATCGAAAGCTTAGACAAATCCGCGATCTTAGAAACTGTGCGCACGGGCGCATCAGGCATTGGTCGTGGCGATAGGATACTTAAAGTTTAATTTAAAGTACTATTTTAAAAGTACTATTTTTAGAGGAAAAGAAATGAAAGTTTATTACGACAAAGACGCTGACCTGAGCATTATTAAAGGTAAAAAGGTAACTATCGTTGGTTACGGCTCACAAGGCCATGCACACGCAGCTAACCTTAAAGATAGTGGCGTAAGCGTCACCATTGGTTTACGTAGCGGTGGTAGCTCATGGGCTAAAGCAGTGAATGCAGGTCACAATGTTTTAGAAATCACTGAATCAATCAAAGATGCTGATGTTGTGATGTTGCTGTTACCTGACGAAACAATGGCACAAATTTACGCTGCTGAAGTTGAAGGTAAAATGAAAAAAGGCGTAGCATTGGCTTTTGCACATGGTTTTAACGTGCATTACAACCAAATCGTACCTCATAAAGATTTAGATGTGATTATGATTGCACCAAAAGGCCCTGGCCATACAGTACGTTCAGAATACCTAAAAGGCGGCGGTGTACCATCACTTATCGCCGTATATCAAGACGCTTCTGGTAAAGCAAAAGATGTTGCCTTATCTTATGCCGCTGCTAACGGCGGCACTAAAGGCGGTGTTATTGAAACTAATTTTCGCGAAGAAACTGAAACTGACTTATTTGGCGAACAAGCCGTATTGTGCGGAGGCGCAGTTGAGTTAGTTAAAGCAGGATTTGAAACATTAACAGAAGCTGGCTATGCGCCAGAAATGGCATACTTTGAGTGCCTACACGAACTTAAATTGATTGTAGATTTAATGTATGAAGGCGGCATTGCCAACATGAATTACTCAATTTCAAACAATGCAGAATACGGCGAATACGTTACTGGCAACCGCATCATTAACACACAAGCCCGCGAGGCAATGAAAGAATGTTTAGCTAATATTCAAAATGGTAGCTATGCAAAACAATTCATTTTAGAAGGC
Source organism: Methylophilaceae bacterium (assembly GCA_014378915.1). Classification (GTDB taxonomy): domain Bacteria; phylum Pseudomonadota; class Gammaproteobacteria; order Burkholderiales; family Methylophilaceae; genus JACMMS01. The sequence continues at coordinate 2,997 of JACMMS010000040.1, read as the reverse complement.
CGTACTAACTATCCAGAAATGACAGCACGTCGTCGTTTAAATGCAGAGCATCCAATTGAGCTTGTAGGCGGCCAATTACGTGCCATGATGCCTTGGATTGGTAAAAACAAATTAGTAGATCAATCTAAAAACTAGTTTAGTACCACTCACTGGTTATGAATAAGGGCGGGGAAACTGACTAAGTCAGTCACCTGCCTTTTTATTTACATATTGCAAGCTTGTAATATTATCTAGCTAATCATCCTTAATATGGAAAATTCACATGCGCCTAGCTGTTATTATGCAATACCTCATCCCCAAGCAAGCTATTACAATACTTGCTGGTAAGTTTGCGAACAAAAAAGCAGGCACATTAACCACCAAAATCATTACATGGTTTATTAAACGCTATCACGTCAACATGAGCGAAGCGGCTAACTCACACATCAATAGCTATAGCACGTTTAACGAATTTTTTACGCGGCAACTCAGGGGAAATGCAAGGCCACTAGCAACGGCGCCCTACATATGCCCTGTAGATGGTGCCATTAGCCAGCTTGGCGAGATTAAAGTAGATCAAATCTTTCAAGCCAAAGGTCACCATTATTCGACTACTGCATTAGTAGGCGGCGATAAAGCTTTAGCAGAAAAATTTGATAACGGTAGATTTGCTTGTATCTATTTAAGCCCTAAAGACTATCACCGCATTCATATGCCCTGTGATGGTACTTTAAAAAACATGATTTACGTGCGAGGAGATTTATTTTCTGTAAACCCAATTACTGCGCAGGGCGTGCCAGGCTTATTTGCCCGAAACGAGCGAGTGGTTTGTGAGTTTGAATCAGCTAATGGGCCGTTTATAATGGTCTTAGTAGGAGCAACTATTGTGGGTAGTATGGCAATGACTTGGCACGGATTAGTGAATCCACCGCGTACCAAAAACATTAGAACTTGGCATTATGAAAATCAAAATATCATCTTAAAACAAGGGGATGAGATGGGTAAGTTTTTATTAGGATCTACAGTAGTGATGCTTTTCACTAAACAAGCGTTTCAATTTAACGCGGCTTGGTCAGCTACAAAGGCTGTTCAGCTGGGAGAGATGATGGGCACGTAAAAGATGTTAGGTAAGCCAAACATCATATCAACAGTATTTTTCTATAACCAAATCAAAAATCACCTCAAATTTAGTATTTATTTAGATAACTTATTGTGTAAATGCCCAGCCAATTCGTTAAGTGCTAATTTATACACGTCACGCTTAAACTCTATTACATCCTCTAGTGGTACCCAATAATCGTTCCAGCGCCAAGCATCGAACTCTGGGTGCGAACTGGCACGCAAAGAAACATCTGTATCGCGACCGACCATGCGCAACAAATACCATATTTGTTTCTGGCCGCGATAACTACCACGCCACTCACGCTTAATCCAACTCGACGGTACTTCATAACGTAACCAATCACGTGTACGGCCTAATATTTCTACATGTTCTGGTTTTAAGCCAACTTCTTCCATCAGCTCGCGATACATGGCTTGCTCTGGACTTTCGCCATGCTTAATACCGCCTTGTGGAAACTGCCAGGCATGCTCGCGAATACGCTTACCCCAAAACACTTGGTTGCTGGCATTGCATATAATAATGCCCACATTGGGGCGAAACCCATCTCGATCTAACATAGCTATTTACTGCCCAATATATTTAATATGATTTTTTCATATTTTGAGCACTATTGAAAGCTGTCATTTAAATATCCTGCTATTTTTGCACCAAAGAAAGGCGTAATCCTGATTTATCTGATGAGTCAACGTATTACATAACTAAGCGTTTTAAGGTGAACATGGGCATTACGCGCGAAGTCATTTATAATGTTTAGCAGTAATTGTTTACTTAGTAATTTTATTGGAGAACCTTAAATGGATAAATTAGGAATGAATAAGTTTTTTGCATTAATGGTGTTAGCGGCATTGCCGTTAAGCGCATCGGCACATGGCCCGTCGCCACAAAAAGTAGAAAAAACCATTGTAATTAAAGCAGCACCAGCTAAAGTTTGGGCAATTGTTAAAGATTTTGGTCACTTAGAAACTTGGTTACCACCAGTGGCTAGTACTAAATTAGAAACTAAAAAAGATGAGAACGGCGTAGAAGGTATTTACCGGACACTCACACTTAAAGATGGCGGCGTGATTAACGAGCATCTAAAAAGTAGTGACGATGCTGCAATGAAACTAAAATACGAAATTGTTGGCGGCGTAGCACCAGTTAAAGATTACAACTCTACAATCGCAGTAACAGCAGGCCCTGGTGCTGGTGAAACCACAGTGACATGGACGGGTAGATTCTACCGTTTGTATAGCTTAAACCCGCCAATTCCAGCGGGTCAAGATGATGAAACTGCTACTAAGTTTGTCAATACAGTTTACGATGCAGGCTTACCAACCCTTAAAAAGGTGGCAGAAGACTCAAAGTAATCATCACGAAATCTGGCATGGCTTCAACGGGCAAAAAACCTTGGTGGAAAGTCTGGTAACTCATCTTTATTTTAAAGCGCTTATTTCAAATATATTGGGTACTAAAAACAACCAAAATTGGCACGTTGAACCCTAAAGTGACAAAGTTTGTCAGTTAGGTTTCAAAGAAAGCGGGTGTACAGCCCGCTTTTTTACGTCTAAACATCATAATAAAACTCATAATAAAAAACAATTACCCAATTGAATCATGTAGTTAAATTTTTATTAACCCAACTGGCACGGCCGTTGCTAAGTTATTTTTAAGCACTGCAAAAAACCAACAGTGTGCAAACACTATTTTTTAATTTAAGGATAAATAAAATGAAACAAATTCAAAAAGGTTTTACGTTAATTGAGTTGATGATTGTTGTTGCCATTATTGGTATTTTGGCGGCGATTGCGATTCCACAATACAGTGATTACATATCACGTACACGTGCTGCTGGTTCTGCTGCTGAAATTGATTCTACAAAAGCTGCCATTGGTGTATGTAATGCGGAAACAGGC
>JACMMS010000039.1 GCA_014378915.1 Methylophilaceae bacterium | reverse complement strand
TTTGCCCGCAGCTAAAACGGTCGAAGAAGTTGAAGCGCTGTTGCCATGGAATTTGCATGGCATGGATTTAATCAGTGAAATAGTGTCCTGAATAGGGCGGGGTTTATGGAGCACTTACCTTCGGCAGTACCTGCCCAAAGGTGAATACTTGAGTATCTTCGGCCAGGAAGCGTCAGATGCGATTGCGTGGAAACTCAACACTAGACCACGAAAATCGTTAGGGTTCGAATGCCCTGCTGAGTTGTTTACACCAGATGCAAGTGATTTTAGGCAGCATCATGCTGCACTTTTTGCACTTCAACCTTGAAACCGCCCTCCTAGTTATTGATATGTTTAACATAAAAACTATCCTAATTGATGGTTAGCTTACGTCAATTAAACAAGAAAAACAAAACCTCGCCGAAGCGAGGTTTTGTTTTTGAATGTTAGCTACAACATTCCAGCTTCAATTCGAAGGTGAGGCTAGGCTGTGAAATCATTTGCGACGCAGACAGTACGTTTAGTACGGCAAGGAGCAAATGATGAAACCAACAAGGCATCACCGAAGAAGTGGAGAGTGGAATTACATCATACCGCCCATACCGCCCATACCACCCATATCACCGCCGCCAGATGGTGCGTCATCTTTAGGTAGTTCTGCAATCATACAATCTGTTGTAAGCATTAAACCTGCAACTGAAGCTGCATTTTGCAATGCTGAGCGCGTTACTTTAGTTGGATCTAAAACACCCATTTCCACCATATCGCCATAAGTCTCGTTTGCGGCGTTGTAGCCATAGTTGCCTTTACCAGCTGCTACTGCATTTACAACCACTGATGGCTCGCCACCTGCGTTTGCTACAATTTGGCGTAATGGTTCTTCAACAGCGCGCAATACAATTTTAATGCCAGCTTCTTGGTCTAGGTTATCGCCTTTAACTGCTGCAATTGCACCTAACGCGCGGATTAACGCAACACCACCACCTGCAACAATACCTTCTTCAACCGCTGCACGTGTTGCGTGTAAAGCATCTTCAACGCGCGCTTTTTTTTCTTTCATTTCAATTTCAGTCGTAGCGCCAACTTTAATTACTGCAACACCACCGGCTAATTTAGCTACACGTTCTTGTAATTTTTCGCTGTCGTAATCACTAGTTGATTCTTCGATTTGAGTTTTGATTTGAGCAATACGTGACTTGATTGAGTCTTCAACACCAGCACCATCAATAATGATCGTATTTTCTTTGCCTACTTCAATACGTTTAGCTTGGCCTAAATCTTCCAAGGTCACGTTTTCTAGTTTCAAGCCAACTTCTTCAGCAATCACAGTACCGCCAGTAAGAATAGCGATATCTTCTAACATCGCTTTACGGCGATCACCGAAACCTGGTGCTTTAACAGCTGTAGTTTTTAAAATGCCGCGAATATTGTTCACTACCAGAGTAGCTAACGCTTCGCCATCAATATCTTCGGCAATAATCAATAATGGACGACCTGCTTTAGCCACTTGCTCTAAAGTTGGCAGTAAATCACGAATGTTTGAGATTTTTTTGTCGTGTAATAAAACGAATGGATTATCTAATAACGCAATTTGACGCTCTTGGTTATTGATGAAGTATGGAGATAAGTAACCGCGGTCGAATTGCATACCTTCAACAACGTCTAATTCGCTTTCTAAGCCTGAACCATCTTCAACGGTAATTACGCCTTCTTTACCTACTTTATCCATGGCATCAGCAATGATTTTACCGATAGTTTCATCAGAGTTTGCTGAGATAGAACCAACTTGTGCAATTTCTTTACTCGTTGTACATGGTTTTGATTGTGCTTTAAGATCAATAACAGCAGCGGCAACCGCTTTATCAATTCCGCGTTTGATGTCCATTGGGTTCATGCCGGCTGCTACAGATTTCATACCTTCGCGGATAATCGCTTGTGCTAAAACCGTTGCAGTTGTTGTACCGTCACCAGCGATATCAGAAGTTTTTGAAGCCACTTCCTTTACCATTTGCGCGCCCATGTTTTCGAATTTGTCTTTTAATTCGATTTCTTTAGCAACTGAAACACCATCTTTAGTAATGGTTGGCGCGCCGTATGAGCGCTCTAGTACCACGTTACGACCTTTAGGGCCTAAAGTGACTTTAACTGCGTTAGCTAAAATATTAACGCCGTTTACCATTTTTTGACGAACGTCATCGCCGAATCTTACGTCTTTTGCTGCCATGATTAATACTCCTGAATTCTGATTTTGTAACTAAATTGATTGGTTTTAGCTTAACTAAATGACTTCGCTAAATTACTTCTCAACCACACCCATGATGTCTTCTTCACGCATGACTAATAACTCTTCGCCATCAACCTTAACAGTTTGGCCTGAGTATTTACCAAATAACACTTTGTCGCCAACCTTAACGTCAAGCGCGATGGCTTTGCCGTTATCATCTTTTTTACCTGAACCAATGGCAAGCACCATGCCTTGGTCTGGTTTTTCTGTAGCACTATCTGGAATTACAATACCAGATGCAGTTGTGCGTTCTTCTTCTAAGCGTTTTACAATAACGCGATCATGTAATGGACGAATTTTCATTAGGGTTCTCCTTGAGGTTATACTTAACTAAAAGCTTGCAAATGCAATACGACTTGCAATATTAGCACTCACCTAGTGAGATTGCTAATATCTGGACTAAATATTAGGATGAACTTTATTTTTACAAGCCTAATCTATTAAAAAAACGCAAAAAAATGAAAGAACATATTGAATGAGAGTTTTATTTTGAGCGAACACAATATTGCTAAACCAAAACCTGTAGAAGCTGGCATTCAGCAAATTAATTTAGGCTATAACAGCGAGCAAGATAGGTTAGTGCTTAGAGTCGGGTTAAGTGATAGCTCAGGATTAGTGGCTTGGTTAACTTACCGTGTTGCGAAAATATTATGGCCGTTATTAAGCAATGAAGCGCATTTGCCAACTGCGCATTCTATTGGGTCGCAGACAATGCCCAAGCAAGCTGTTGAACAATTTAAACAAGAGATGCAGACAGTAGAAGCACTGCAAATGAGGCGGCCTGGCAGTTGGGATATGTAGTTAATGTGCCTTCGACCAGTGTAACGTGCGAAGCTAAAGCTTTGTATTAACATAGTGTAATAAAACATAGAGTAAATCAATAGGTGATGCATGGAATATAGAAAATTAGGCACTAGCGATTTAATGGTATCAAAAGTCTGCTTGGGGACGATGACATTTGGCGACCAAAATACGCAAGCAGACGCTAATGAGCAGCTAGATTATGTGTTGGCACAAGGTATTAATTTTATTGATACCGCAGAAATGTACCCTGTGCCGCCTAAGGCAGAAACCTATACGCGCACAGAGACCATGATAGGCAATTGGTTAAAAAATCAATCACGCGATAAAATCATTTTAGGCAGCAAAGTCTCTGGACGTAATCGCGGCTTAAGTTGGATACGCAACGGTGATGAGACCCTTAGCCGCAACAATATTCGCAGTGCGATTGAAGGTTCGCTCACGCGCTTGCAAACCGATTATTTAGATTTGTACCAACTCCATTGGCCAGAGCGTAATGTGCCACTTTTCGGTCAATATCAATTTGAACCTCATAAAGAATTTGAAAACGGCATCTCGAAACAATGGGAATCCATTCACAGCCAGTTAGAGACCTTAAATGAGTTAGTGAAAGAAGGTAAAATCCGCCATATTGGTCTTTCTAATGAGCAGCCGTGGGGCGTGATGGAGTTTTTACGCCTTGCAAGGCTACATAATTTACCCATTATTGCCAGCATACAAAACGGCTATAACTTACTCAATCGCGCGATGGAGTTTGGCATGAGTGAAGTGTTGTATCGCGAAAATGTCGGTTTATTGGCTTACTCACCACTCGCTTTTGGACATTTAACAGGGAAGTATATTGATAATCCTGCCGCCCACGGTCGCGTGACCATGTTTTTAGGTTATGCGCAACGCTACAGTAAGCCTAATGTTTTAGGTGCTAGTCAAGCTTATACAAGACTTGCAAAACAATGTGGAATTACGCCTACAGAATTAGCACTCGCGTTTGTGTATCATCGGTGGTTTGTAAGTAGCACGGTGATAGGTGCAACAACTATGGTGCAGCTGCAAGAAAATATTGCAGCATTTAGTACCAAATTATCACCAGAAGTATTAGCTGAAATCGACAGGCACCATTTACAGTTTACTAATCCTGCGCCTTAAATCTTTATCTTAGTGTTTTGGGCATACCTAGTTTAGCTAAGAAATACGCTAAGCATTATTCTTGGTTACTTTTTAATAGCCTTTATTGATGAGAATTAGATGACTCGTTTTAAATATTATTTTAATACCACTTTAAGCCTCACATTGGCTGGATTTTTACTATTCAGCGCAAGTATACAAGCCAGCCCAACGCCAAACTTAGAAGAGGCTTTTGCTAAATGTAAAAACAAGTATCCGTCAGACTTTGAAGCAAAAAAACGTTTAGCCTGTTTTGATAGTATTGAGTCACTAACACTTGTTGCGCCCCAAGTTGGCGTGGTAGTGACTAGCGAAATGGCTGAAACACAACATTCAGAACTAAAACTCACCGCTAGTTCAGGGTTAGCAAAGACCCTAACTTTAGCAAACAGTACGTTGCCTGAGGGTGAAATACAAAAACCAATTGAAGAGTCACTAGACAAAGTAATTGCTGTTGCTAACCCTCGACCAGAAAGCTCTTTTTTAGAGCGTAAATGGCGCTTAACTTCCGAGGGTGACTGGAATATTAGTGATTTTGAAACTTATAAAACAAATTATTTAATTGTGACTAAATCTAG
>JACMMS010000038.1 GCA_014378915.1 Methylophilaceae bacterium | reverse complement strand
TGTCTCGTTTTATTAGACCATTACAGAAGTGCCAGATGGCACACATGACCATTCAGCTCTTCATAAGACTTTAAAGCTGTGGGCTGAGACCCATCGTGATGGAGTATTGGGTAAAGAAAGAATTGTCGCCCAATATGCAGTTAACCCTCCAATGGCAAGTACAGAGCAAGATAATTATGTTGGACGTATTCTTTGGGCGGTAAGCCATAAATCAAGTTTACCAGCAAGGCGTTTCGCCAATCTGAACCCCGTACCTCCAATTGAGTGGCTTGAACCATTAACCCAACAAAAATTTAATCAAGCCGACTTACCCCGTTTTGGTGTACCTCCTATGATGAAGTTGGACGATAAGTTAAATTTCAGTCTTGCTTGGCGTCCAACTCCATATACTTTGGCTCCAAAAATGGCACTAGTTAACGCTGGTATTAGTGATAACAAATGGGATGGTGTCATGTTTGAGCTTGCGAATTGGCTTGCTCGACATCTTGATAATCCCAAACTCGTTGTATGGATTGCAAAGCATGGAGGACAATTGCATCAGCAGTTTTCTTGGCTTATTACACGAAAAATTGAGGAACTTGATCGGCTAATAAAAGAAGGTAAGCAAGATGAAATAGATCGAATTCTCGCAGGTTCACCAAAAGCCATCCCTGGACCGTTGATGCGTACGCTCTGGAGGTTACTTTTGTCAGGAAGAGTAAAGTCATATGTGAACATTGCAGATATATATAGTTGGCGAGATAAATTTGAACAAGATGGTCTTACTCCTACCATTCGACTAGAACTACGTGATATCTTATCGCCTCGTGTAGAGTTGAGCGAACCATACAGGTTTGATAGTGATGAGGCAAAATACATTAATCCGAAACGAATTTCAGACATAGTTCGATGGGAAGTTGTCTTGTCCATTGCGCATCCTCACTCAGCGCTTAGTGATATGCAAAATAAAAAACTGTGGAATGATGTCTTACCGGAGTTGTTGCAAGATTTCAGTGTTTTATTGAAAGATGCTCTCGATTTAAAACGAGAACTTGGTGGGGCTGATAACTACAACGATGGGTCATATTCTGATCAACCATCTATAAGTGAACACTCTCAAAATAAAGACTTCCATGATTGGACGGTATTGATTGAACTGGCTCGTGATGCTTGGCGTTCAAGCTCTACTCTCAATTTCATTCAAGCTGTTCATACTGCCGAAGTTTGGTGGGAGACACCTTATCCAACATTCAAGCGATTAGCATTATTTGCTGCTGCTCAAGATAACGTCATTCCAATTAAAACGGCAATTAAGTGGTTACTATCGGAAGAGTCTTGGTGGCTTTGGTCTGAAGAGCTCAGACGAGAAGTAATGCGTCTGCTCACCTCGTTAGCAACTAAGCTTGATAAAGCTCAATTAAAACAAATTGAACGGGCTATATTGCGTGGACCCCCTCGTAAAATGTATGTTGACGACATTGATTCAGAACGTTGGGAATACATTGTCCAGCATGGTATTTGGTTGAGACTAGAAAAACTCAAGGTTGCTGGTGGCCATTTATCTAAAGAGACTCTAATAAAATTAAACACCTATAAAACAAATAATCCATCTTGGTTGGTTGCTAGCGATGAGCGAGATGAGTTTCCTATGTGGATGGAAAGTGGCTGGGGAGATGATTTAGATGATAAAGCTCTTGTTTCTCCTCGCCAGCGTAGAGAACTGGTGATCTGGCTCAAGCAAGATAGAAAATATGATCATTGGAATCGAGATGACTGGCGGCAACGGTGTAGTGTTAACTTTTCAACCACTGCTTGTGCGTTATATGAGTTAGCTCGCGAAGATAACTGGCCAGCGGATAAATGGCAAGATGCTTTACAAGCATGGGCAGAGGAAAAACATCTTAGGCGCTCATGGCGTTATATGGCTCCTGTAATTGCACGCGCACCTGACATATTGATTGAAAAATGTGCCCATAGCATTAGCTGGTGGCTTCAAGCAATTGCAAAAACATTTGAAGGTCATGAAGATGTTTTTTATGGCCTTATTCACAAGCTCATGGCTTTAAATGAGGAAGGTGAACTGTCAATTGATGATCCTGTAGGAAAGGCTATTAATCACCCAATTGGACATGCCACTGAGGCTATGTTGAGATTATGGTACAGACAGCCACTACAAGATGGTCAAGGTTTACCAGAAACTCATAAAGTTATTTTCACGACCCTTTGTGATAAAGAGGTGGCTAAATTCTCACATGGACGAGTCTTGTTAGCTGCAAATGCAATTTCATTATTTCGCGTTGATAAGGTCTGGGCGACTGATAATATCTTACCTTTGTTCGACTGGGAACAATCTGAGGCAGAAGCTAAGTTTGCGTGGGAAGGTTTCCTTTGGTCGCCTCGATTATATCTGCCACTTTTAGCAGCAATCAAGAAGCCTCTACTAGATGCAGCTTCTCATTATTCCAAGTTAGGTAATCATGCTCGGCAATATGCAGATTTTTTAACTTTTGCTGCTTTAGAACCAAATGATATATTTACTATAGAAGAATTTAAGGTGGCAACGAGTAAGCTGCCTCAGGAGGGTCTAAATTATGCTGCACAAGCTTTAGTCAGGGCACTAGGAAGCTCAGGTGATAAGCGCAGTGAATATTGGTATAATCGTGTCTTACCATATCTAAAATATATATGGCCAAAATCAATAGAATTAATTTCACCATCAATTTCAGAAAGCTTGGCTCGCCTTTGCGTATTGGCGGACGATGCATTCCCAAGTGCTACATCAAATATAAAAAATTGGATTACCCCTGCTGAGCATTCAGACTATGTTGTTCATTTAATATCTCAATCAAAACTAGCAGAGAGGTTCCCTGAAGAGGTCTTAGACTTGATTAGTAGAATTATTGATGAGAGGAGGGCAATGTGGCATTCAGCGGAACTTGATGGTTGCTTACAAGTGATACAAAACATATCCCCTCGACTAATAACTGATCCAAAGTTTATTCGGTTGTCAGGAATTGTTGCTGTGCATAATAGAAAATAACTATTATGAAGTCCCCAAGATTCAGTTAATTTTCAAAAAGTCGAAAACTTTGGAAGTACATATAATGAATGGATTCAGTCTCGAAATTTAGTAAAGAGTGTGGATTTGACGAAGCCATACGGTGTCAATTGAGAAAGCCAGCTAGATTTAAATGCTTCACAAATATAAATCGAAACTTATGCCTTAATCTACGACATAACTGCCATGATTTAAACAACCATCAATCGCAGCTTATGCCTCATCCTACAAATTCTATTACTTGCAACTTATGGTGTCAAAACTTGCAGCTTATGCTGTAAAACTTGCAACTTATGGTGCAACCCACAACAATTAGATTTTTTAGCTTTTCTATCATTTACTAACCACACTTACTCTCACCACAATTCAAGCAAGTCAAACAACCATCCATGACAATACTGGCTTTAGTATTACACTTTTTGCAAAGTGATGCACCTTTGGGGAAGCCTTCATCGTTCATTTCACCGCCAGATTTTGCATTTTTTTCTAGGTATTCAGCTTTTTTTTCATCCACTAGCTTTTGTTGATGTTCATCTAAGCTTGGCATTTTGAGCATGCCTATTGATTGCAAGTGTTGCTCTACTACTTCGCCAATTTCTGCCACTAAACTGGGTATAAACTTGCCGCCTTTTTTAAAGTAACCGCCGCTTGGTTCGAATACACTTTTTAGTTCCTCTACCAAAAATGTCACATCGCCACCTTTGCGGAACACAGCAGACATTACGCGGGTAAGAGCGACTATCCATTGAAAGTGATCCATATTTTTGGAGTTGATAAAAATCTCAAATGGGCGGCGATGCTCTTGTGGTGTGCCTTCGTTCATCACTACATCGTTAATGGTGATGTAAAGCGCATGTTCAGTGACTGGTGTTTTTACTTTATAAGTAGAACCTGTAATTTTTTCTGGGCGTTCTAACGGCTCGCCAATTTGTATAATTTTTGCGTTAAGTTCTTTGGCTTCAGCTAGTTTTGTTGCTGCATCTGCTTTATCTTGCTCGTTCACTAGCGCATAGCCTGTGATTTTTTTATCTATTTTAAATGCCATGATATTTCTCCTCTTGAGGTTTACCCTCTAACTTAATAGCTATTGTTTTAAGCGTAGCGTGTGTGGCTAAGACAAGACGTATTTAAATTTTTTACCAGAGTGTGCAAGTGGTACATGAGGATTAAAAATTTAAACACAACGCTATATTAGCAAGAAAAACTGCTTAAAACTTACCGTAGTAGCCTTCTTTTAACGCATCGTAAAGGTTAGCTGCTGAGTGAATTTCGCCATCGTATTCAATCTCGTCATTGCCTTTAACTTCCATTTCTGTACCGTCTTCTAGCGTGAATTTGTAAGTGGTATTTTCCAAATCCTTCTCTGTGACCAACACACCTTGGAACGCTTCTGGGTTAAATCTAAACGTTGTACAACCTTTTAAACCTTTATCATAGGCATACAAATAGATATTTTTGAAATCTTCAAAATCGTAATCAGTCGGCACGTTGATAGTTTTTGAGATTGAGCTATCAATCCATTTTTGTGCTGCTGCTTGAATATCTACGTGAGCTTTAGCTTGAATGGTAGATGAGTCTAAAAAGTAATCTGGTAATTGCTCTTCAGTTTTATCGCTAAATGGCATTGCGCTGGCATTAATCAACTCGCGATACGCTAATAGCTCGAATGAAAATACATCGACTTTCTCTTTTGATTTTTTACCTTCACGAATCACATTGCGTGCGTAATGATGCGCAAAGCTAGGCTCAATGCCATTGCTGGCGTTGTTTGCAAGACTGAGTGAAATAGTGCCTGTTGGTGCAATTGAGCTATGGTGGGTAAAGCGGACACCTTTTTCTGCTATTTGCTTACGTAAGCCTTCTGGAAATTGCTGCATATAGCGGCTGTATTTACCCAGTAATACTTTACCTGCAATTTTGCTGCCCACTTTAATGCCATCTGTCGCCATTTCTGGACGTTTTGCTAGCATATCAGCGGAGACTTCAAATTTTTCTTCCATGATAGGTGCAGCGCCTTTTTCAGTTGCTAATTGCACGCCAACTTCCCATCCTACTTCTGCCATGATGCGGGTAACATCTTCAGTAAATTTAAGCGATGCATCATCACCATATTTCATTTTCATCATGGTAAGCGTTGAGCCTAGGCCTAAATAACCCATACCATGACGGCGTTTGCGCACAATTTCATCACGTTGTTGCTGTAACGGTAAGCCGTTGATTTCAACCACGTTATCTAACATACGCGTGAAAATAGCAATCACTTGGTGATATTCATTCCAATCGAAATAAGCTTCTTCAGTGAATGGTTTTTTTACAAATTTGGTCAGGTTCACAGAGCCTAATAAACACGCGCCATAAGGTGGCAATGGTTGCTCGCCGCATGGGTTAGTTGCACGAATATTCTCGCAAAACCAGTTATTATTCATCTCATTAACACGGTCAATTAGAATAAAACCAGGCTCGGCAAAATCGTAAGTGCTAGACATAATCACATCCCACAAACGCCGCGCTTTAATGATTTTATATACTCGGCAGGCTACTTTCTCAGCATCAATCCCTTCAGTTTTGGTGAGATATTTATTTTTTACTGGCCACTCGCGCCATACTACTTGGTGATCGTCATTGACGTTTAAGGCATCAATAATCGCCTCTTTTTCAGTCACAGGGAAAGCCAGTTTCCACTCGCTATCCGCTTTTACGGCCTCCATAAATTCTTTTGTGATTAGACAAGACAAATTAAACTGGCGTAAACGACCATTTTCACGTTTAGCTTTGATAAAATCAATCACGTCAGGATGTGAAATATCAAATGTGGCCATTTGTGCGCCCCGGCGACCACCTGCACTAGATACGGTAAAACACATTTTGTCGTAGATATCCATGAAGCTTAATGGGCCACTAGTGTATGCGCCAGCACCCGCCACAAAAGCGCCTTTTGGACGCAAAGTAGAAAATTCATAGCCAATACCGCAACCTGCTTTTAATGTTAGGCCAGCCTCGTGCACTTTGCCTAGGATGTTATCCATGCTGTCTTCAATCACACCAGAAACTGTACAGTTAATGGTAGATGTCGCAGGTTTGTGCTCTAAAGCACCCGCGTTTGAAGTAATACGGCCTGCTGGAATTGCACCACGACGCAGTGCCCATAAAAACTTCTCGTGCCACTCACCACGTTTTTCTTCTGTTTCTACATCGGCTAAAGCACGTGCAACACGCGCATATGAGTCATCCATATTTTGATCGACATACTCGCCCGTTTTAGTTTTAAGACGATATTTTTTATCCCAAATATCTAAAGATACAGATTGAATAGGAATATTAGGCACATCCACATCATGATTAGCATTGGAAATTGTGATAGATTTTAAGTTGGTTTCAACAGCTTTTAGCATGGGTAACTCCCTGATTATTTTAGGCCCAGTCAGTAAAATCTGCTAAGCCTGTGTTTTGATTGATTAAAGCAATATGCTCGGTCAGAAAATGAGTAAAACCACAAGATGTTGTGCCTGATTTAAGAATTTAATCACTTAATTGTGGCTAGTACAAGCCTATTTTATAAAAATTAGGGGCTTAAATAGACATTTATTTTGCAATAAAACTTAAAACATAAATGTAAACTGGCTTAGCTTATGAGTAAGTAGTTACTAACTTTAAAAAAATTATTATTTAAAGTTACCACTCAAACCTTGCGTTAAACAACAAAAACAAAATTGTGCGAAAATACGTTTATGACACGCATGATTTATACTTTTTTACTCTACATACTCTTGCCATTTACACCCATCAAGCTTTTACTACGCGGCATCAAACAATCGGAATACAGACAAGATTGGGGTGAGCGTTTTGGTTTTTACGCAGCAAAAAATACAAGTAACAAAAAAATTATTTGGCTGCACTGTGTATCTGTTGGCGAAACCCGTGCCGCTGAGCCTTTAGTGAAGGCACTGCTTTTACAATATCCGCAACACCAAATTATACTATCTCACACAACGCCAACAGGCCGCGCCACTAGTGAAGCATTATTTGGCGATAGCGTTAGTCGTGTTTACTTACCTTATGATGTGCCATTTGCAGTTAGACGATTTTTAAACCATTTTTCGCCAGTGGTTGGCGTGTTAATGGAAACTGAGTTGTGGTTTAATTTAATTGCAGAATGTAAAAATCGTAATGTTCCACTTTTGTTAATCAATGCTCGATTATCCGAGAGGTCTATGCTTGGCTATAAAAAAATCTACAATCTTGCCAATGAGGGATTAAACAATTTAACAACTATAGCAGCACAAACGCAGGAAGATGCAGAACGTTTACAGAATTTAGGTGCAAAAAATACAAGTGTAATGGGCAATTTAAAGTTTGATGTCACGCCACCATATCAAGCGAGAAATTTAGGTTTAGCGTTACGCGAGCTAATTGGGAAAAACAGGCCTGTGTTTTTAGCAGCCAGTACACGTGCATATACTAGCGAAAATGAAGAAACATTCATTCTACAAGCCTTAACTCAAACCCATATACCCGACCTACTCACTATCATTGTGCCGCGTCACCCACAAAGGTTTGACGAAGTTGCCGCATTTCTCAGCAAACAAGGATGGGCTTTTGTGCGAAAATCAACACTCAATAAAACAATATCCTCAAATACCAATATACTGCTTGGCGACACGATGGGCGAGCTTTTTACTTACTATGCGGCCTGCGATGTTGCATTCATTGGCGGTAGTTTGTTGCCACTAGGCGGACAAAACATCATTGAAGCTTGCGCTATGGCTAAACCTGTACTTATTGGCCCGCATACTTATAACTTCTCAAATGCAACTGAATTAGCAATCAATAGCGGTGCTGCTTTGCTGGTTGAGGATGTTGCCGATTTAGCCGTTAAATTGAAGTACTTGTTAAGTGACACAAATGCAAGTTTTGAAAGGCGCGCAAACATGAGCAAAGCCGCTTTAGAGTTTACAAGAAACGAAACTGGCGCCACACAGCGAGCAATGGCATTGTTATCAAGCGTTTTAAAAAGCTAGTGCACACTCAATGCCTTAATAAATATTGTTTCACAAGCACCAGCGCCAGTATCATCCCGGCTTAGGGTGCTGCGCCAATGTGCATCATCAGCAGATGTTGCCTCCACCAAATAGCCCGTAATATTAATAATCTGCCCCACTCGCACATTTTTTAATGTTTTTTCAATAGCATCACTAGATGGAATCATGTGCATATTTGCGCTACGTGTTTCTATTTCTTCACGCGGAATCGTAAAAGTATCGAAATGTCAAAAATAAAAGCGGTTACTTTGGCTAATTTCAATATCCTTTAATATAGACTAATCTGACATCCGACCCCAGCCTAATTCAAAATCGACTGGAATTAAATCCGCAAACTTATCTAGGTGATAATGCTCCGCTGTCAATACTCGGGCTTCTACTTTAAAATCAGCTAAAGGCTCAATTTTATAGCCATTTTTACTAAAAACTGAATGATCATCTAGGCTGGGTTGAATTGGTTCAGCAGGTGCTATGACGCTTGGAGGATAACTCACTGCGCGCTTATGCCATGTGTGGTAAGCACCATAAGCCACAACCGCAATTAAAGTAAGCTTTTCCAATTCATGGAGCCAGATTCCTTAAGGGATTAACAGCCCACTTAAATCAGCAATGGGAACACTTAACGAATAAGGCGGCTAATTTGCTTGAAAGCATCACCTTTAGCAACGCCTAGCCACTCAAAAACAATGGATTCTGTATTGCTGATAATGCATCCAGCATCACGCAGGCGAGCTAAGGCATTGACTTTGTTATTAGCATTGCGCGAAATTACTGCATCTTCTGCAATAAAAACCTGATGCGATTTTTTGCTCGCACCTTGTAACTTGTTATCGCTTTGTAAAAGACCTAATGCAGTTTGCAACACACAAATGTGTGTTTCCATGCCAGCCAAAAAAACTTGCGATTTATCAGAAGTTAGTTTTGCATTGAACTTTGGTTCACCCGCACAAGAAAAAGTGATTTTCTCTATAGGATTCTTCCCATCTAATAAGGCTGACAATTCAAGCACAGTGACTCCTAATCCTTGTGGATATTGCTCGGTCACTATCGCGGGAACTTCAAGCAATTTAGCGGCTTGTAATAAAATACTGCAATTTTTAACTACCGCTTGCATTTCATTGCTTGGCATGATGCCAGCCAAGCGCGTTTGCATATCAATAACCACTAATTGGCTAAGCGTGACTTTTGCGATTAAGCTCATCAATGTGAATTAAAATTCAAAGCGTTGCGGTTGTGTTGCGTTGACGAGCTCTGGCAAGCAAGTTTCAAACAATACATCTTGCTGATAACCAGTTTCAGAAACTCGACGAATAAGAGTGGCTTGCATCACTGGCGCTTCGCCTAGTACCACAAATAAAATACCGCCAATTGCAAGATTTTTGCGTAAGCCTGCTGGCTCTATTGGCAATGATCCTGTATAAACAATGACATTGTAAGGTGCTTGTTTGTCCCAGCCCGTTGCCGCATTGCCCACTTCCAAGCCTACATTGGTAATTTTTTGTTTAGCTAAATGAGCGGCAGCTAATTGGCAAAGCTCTGCATTAATTTCAACCGATATTACCTGTTCGGCAAGGCTGGCTAACAGTGCAGTAAAATAACCACAACCTGTACCTATTTCAAGCACTTTATCTGTTTTTTGAATGTTAAGCGCTTGTAGAATACGCCCCTCTAACTTAGGTGAGAGCATGGTTTGACCATGCCCAATCGGCAATTCAATATCAGCAAATGCCAAACCTTGATAAGCTTCTGACACAAACGCTTCGCGCGGTACCATGCCTAACAAATCCAGTACAATAGGATCTAGTACCTCCCAAGTGCGGATTTGCTGCTCTATCATATTAAATCTAGCAACTTTATTAGCTTCAATGCCGCTTACGCTCATTTTGATGACCTTTAATAATTTTCAAATATTATAGTTTAAGTTAACGATGCAATTATGTGCATAAACTTTAACCCACATTAATTGAAAAAAACATGTTGATAGGCTTGATGTTACATACCTAATTAACGACTCTATTCTAAAGCTCTATTTCATAGCCCTATTTTACGAAACCCGCTTTTAGTTCACCTTGTTTAAAGGCACGCGATGCCGTTTGATAATAAGCAATGGCTTCATTTAACAATGTAGGATTAACGGCTATTGGGCTAGAATCTAAAGTAACAGGATCAACTTTAAATGCCTCAGTTCTCCGCTTGGGTGATAGCACAATCAAGGTACCATCTTTATAGTATCCCAACTCTTGATAATTGCTAATAAAAGCGCGTTGTGGTGCTTTTTCAGCTTGTGCCTTAAACATAGATTGCGCGTAAAAATGCTCGCTACCTTTTACACCAAGCACGTCTAGCAAGGTCGGCACAATATCAATCTGACTTGCAACACGGTCATAATGACCAGGCCTTAACATATCTGGCGCATAAAAAATAAGTGGGATATGATATTTAGCCACTGGCAGCTTAGTTTTACCTGCTACAGAGGCGCAATGATCTGCCACTATGACAAATAGCGTATCTTTAAACCATGGCTTAGACTTTGCATCTTCTAAAAATTTCGCAATCGCGTAATCGGTGTATTTCACCGCGCCATCACGATGCCCCTGCGGCAAATCAACGCGCCCATCTGGAAAAGTAAATGGTCGGTGATTACTAGTTGTCATAATATGGGCAAAAAACGGTTTGCCAAGTTTGGTATTGTCATCAAATACCTTAAGCGAGTTGTTAAACAGACTTTCATCCGCAACACCCCACACGTTTTCGCTCCCTATGGATTTAGCATCAAAATCAGTACGATCAACCACTTTATAATCATTGCTTTTAAAGTAGTTATTCATGTTATCAAACACGCCATAACCACCATAGATCCAATACGTAGCAAAATCTTGAGCTTTTAGAAATTCGCCTATTCCTGCCAAGTGATTATTATTAGGCCTGTGCACCACAGCCTGACCAGGGATAGGTGGAATAGCAATAGTTAGAGAATCCAAGCCACGCACGGTGCGCGTTCCCGTTGCAAAAAGCTTATCAAAAACCAAACCCTGTTTGGCAATTGCATCAAGCTTTGGGGTTAGGTTATCTTTGCTGCCAAAAATACCCATATATTCCGCAGATAAACTCTCCACAGAAATTAATACGACATTTTTTGGGCGGCGGCTAAATGGGCCTAATGTGCTTGCATCATCATTTGTCATTGAAGCAACATCTAAAACCGCCTGTGTTGTTGGCGTACGATTAGCGCCAACACTCGCCATTACTTTTGCTGCTTCATCTGCAGGAATAGTCTTATAAAACTTATCGTAATCTAGCTCGTTACGGCGCATGGCAGCACTAATACTAAACACACCATTGCCCGATAACTCACTAGCGTAAGCATTGGTGCCTACTTGCATTTGATCTACATTGGCGAGCTTAAAACTCAATATCGGCAAAATAATCATTGACACTAAAAAAGCTAATTTCTTTTTGCGTGTGTAAGCTTCGTGCTGAAAGCTCACGTAACGGCCCGCCAATAAAATAATGGCTAACGCAGCAGATGCAATGATCAATAAAATTAATGGAACAGGATAAGATTCGCGAATATTACCAATTACCTCATTGGTGTAAATCAAATAATCAACAGCAATAAAGTTAAATCGGGTAGTAAATTCTTGCCAAAAAATGAATTCAGATACTGCACCAAACAATAGCGCAAAGGTTACCAGCCAAACTAATAACCAGCGGCTCATTTTCACCCATTTATTAGTGCGCCAGCGGTTGGGCAACAAAATTGAGATTAGTACAAATGGCACTACTAAATAGGCAAGCGCACTCAAATCAAACCACAAACCTAGTGCGAAAGTATGTAAAAACTGGCCGAAACTAAGCTGCGCTGGCCCTACTTGCAGCCAAAGCACAACACGCAAAAGCAACCAAATAACTAACGCTGTGAGTGATAAATAGGTAAAAAACGGTATTTGCTTGTGTGCTTGCTTGCTTGGGCTAGTGGTCACGAAAGTGCCTTACAGAAATTTGAGCTTAGTGAATTAATCACTAAGATTAATGAGGTAGGGTGTTATTAATAGTGTGATTAATGAAATTATTGAAACGATTATTGTATGCTTAAACTTACAAATAAATGACAACAGGGAAAACCGTCACGGCCAATATCAATAAAATCCAGCTCATACCCCAACGCTCCAAATGCCCTGTAAAGTGTAAAATTATTGCGGCAATTGCAAATAGATAGTAAGTGGCGAGTAAAAACATAGAGTTACCTTATATTTTATTAATTGATTTGCTTATTACAGGTTAAACACGATTTTTTATTGATTAAACCAAAAGCTTGCAAATTTCCATTGCTCGTATAATTGTAGAATAGCTTTAAGCCATTACTTTATCAACAATTAATCTAATATTTACGCAAGCTAAAAACATTTAATCAGCATCTAAATCTTGCTTATTAAAGAGTTTTCGCGTAACTTACAAACATTGCTAGGGGTCTGTCATTGCTGCAAAATTTGCCGGAATGATAGTGAGAAACACCCTTTGAACCTGATGCGGGTTATACCGCCGTAGGAAAGCATCAATATGCTTCCCTATTAAACTATGACTAATAGGCGAATGCAGATTTACTGTATTCCTTATATTTTTTGCTTTTAACTAAGGAGTGCGCAGTGAACGCCACCGACAAAAACCTACATAAAAATCTTGCTAAATTTGACGGTGAAACCGCTCAAATTGACCCTGACACGATCAAGCCATTTGCAAAATCACGCAAAATTTACATCCAAGGTTCACGCGCTGATATTCAGGTACCTTTTCGTGAAATTAGCTTAAGCGATACGCCTTCAATGTTCGGCGCAGAGTCCAACCCGCCAGTGGTTGTTTATGATACAAGCGGCGCCTACACAGACTTAGACGTTAAGATTGATATCCGTAGCGGCTTAAATACCGTGCGTTCT
Organism: Methylophilaceae bacterium; assembly: GCA_014378915.1. GTDB lineage: Bacteria > Pseudomonadota > Gammaproteobacteria > Burkholderiales > Methylophilaceae > JACMMS01. Next base: position 14,779 of record JACMMS010000038.1, on the reverse strand, counting down.
GGTTGGATTGAGGAGCGTAACGATACCGAGCAACTAGATGGCCCAAGTTCAGAGTTTGGTCAGCAACGCTTGGTTGACCCTGAGTTACGTGCCATGCGTTTTAACCTTACACGCAAACCGCTACGCGCTAAAGCGGGCAAAAACGTCAGCCAAATGCATTATGCACGGCAAGGTATTGTTACCCCAGAAATGGAATATATTGCCATTCGTGAAAATCAACGCCGGGAAAACACGAGCGAGTTGCTGCAAACGCAACACAAAGGTCAAGATTTTGGCGCAAATATCCCTAAAATGATCACACCGGAATTTGTACTTTCTGAGGTCGCACTTGGTCGTGCAATTATCCCAGCCAATATTAATCACCCAGAAGTTGAACCAATGATTATTGGCCGCAATTTCTTGGTTAAAATTAATGCCAACATTGGCAACTCCGCTTTAGGCTCGAGCATCACTGAAGAAGTCGAGAAAATGGTGTGGGCGACACGTTGGGGTGCAGATAACGTGATGGATTTATCAACAGGTAAAAATATTCACGAAACACGCGAATGGATTATTCGTAACAGCCCTGTGCCAATTGGCACGGTGCCAATCTACCAAGCGCTAGAAAAAGTAAATGGCAAAGCTGAAGATTTAACTTGGGAAATTTTCCGCGACACCTTAATTGAGCAAGCTGAACAAGGCGTGGATTACTTCACTATTCATGCAGGTGTGCGTTTGGCTTATATTCCAATGACCGCAAAACGTATGACAGGTATTGTGTCGCGCGGTGGTTCTATTATGGCTAAATGGTGTTTAGCGCATCATAAAGAGTCATTCTTATACGAGCATTTTGAAGACATTTGCGAAATCATGAAAGCCTATGATGTAAGCTTTTCACTAGGCGATGGTTTACGCCCAGGCTCAATTTATGATGCCAATGATGAAGCGCAATTTGCCGAACTCATTACGCTAGGCGAGCTCACACAAATCGCTTGGAAGCATGATGTACAGACCATGATTGAAGGCCCAGGCCATGTGCCTATGCATTTGATTAAAGAAAATATGGAATTGCAACTTGAGCACTGTGGTGAAGCTCCGTTTTATACATTAGGCCCTTTAACTACGGACATTGCGCCAGGTTATGACCACATTACCAGCGGCATTGGTGCTGCTATGATAGGTTGGTACGGCTGTGCAATGCTTTGCTACGTAACGCCTAAAGAACACTTAGGCTTGCCAGACAAAGAGGATGTGCGTGTAGGCGTGATTACTTACAAAATTGCCGCTCATGCTGCCGACCTAGCCAAAGGTCACCCAGGCGCACAAATTCGCGACAATGCATTAAGTAAAGCGCGTTTTGAGTTCCGTTGGGAAGACCAATTTAACCTAGGCCTAGATCCAGAAAAAGCCAAAGAATTCCACGATGAAACCTTGCCGCAAGATGGCGCAAAACAAGCGCACTTCTGCTCAATGTGCGGCCCGCATTTCTGCTCAATGAAAATTACGCAAGATGTCCGTGACTATGCAGCGACTTTAAATATTTCAGAAGAAGAAGCGCTGAAAAAAGGTATGCAAGAGAAATCGATAGAGTTTGTAAAAAAAGGCAGTGAGGTTTACCAAAAAGTTTAATTAACCTCGCTTCATTTCCGAGAGACCGTTAAGGTCTTCACCATTTCACTAACCGCTAAAACAGTAAATTCAATGCGAAAATCGGGAATCCATTTGTTCAATTAAAAGGCCAGCGAAAGCTGACTTTTTAATTGAACAAATCCGAACAAATAATTAATTAGGTTTTAAATTATTTCGTATCCATGTTGCAAACTCAAATTCTGTAATTTCACCCGCAGCTGTAAGCTGCATAATAAGCACACAATCCACATCGTTAACAGTTAGCATAACACCATTTAGCACCAAAAAGGTCTCGCACACCACAAGTGCAGTGAGCTTATTGCCATCTACAAATGGGTAATTACGCGCAATACCAAACGCATACGATGCTGCAAGCTCTGCTAAATTAGGCTTACTATATGCCTTTAAATTCTGCGGTTTGGATAGAGCAGATTGCAGCAGCGCATTATCACTTATAACGCTTGGTCCGCCATGCTCGGCAAGCTGTCTATCATGAATAGCTATGGCAAATAATTCAGAAATCTAAACATAATCCTTTTCTCTGACGGTCATTTAGCAAGTTCGCGCAATACATTACGGCACTTGGGCAAATTTCTTCTGCCACCTTCATCTGCGCCTCAAAAGTAGCATCATGCGGGGTTAAACTATATCCTTCTGGGGTTTAAGTTGCAAAAAGCTCATCGCCCTTGCCGAGCTTCATTTTAGCCAAAAACTCTTTAGGCAAAATTACACCAAGCGAATTACCAATTTGAGTGATTTTTAGTGTGTTCATTTTGCCATCTGCGTTAATTGTTATAACAATAGTTACACCATATTTTTGCGTTAATCTTGTAAAGCTAAAGTGACTCTTAAGGATTTTGGTTGGCAAAACATATTTTAATATGTTTAATACTTACCGGAGTTGATGTTTTTATAAATTGTTGTACAAAGATACCTTTGCGCACATTGTATTGATGTTATTGGCGTATAAATAAAACTTTTGCACACCCTATGGTTGCTGACACAATTGATTTTTGCAAATGAGGTGAAGACTTACCATGCTATCTATTCAATCTTTCAATGATTTAAAAAAGCAAGACTATTAGGATATTTAAAGAAAATCCATCGATACTGAGCCCATTAATTTAACCCGATTGGTTACATGATATAGATCTCAAGCAGATTTACGTTTGTGCGAGTTTATTGCTTCCTAGTTCGTATCCAACATTTTACCGTAGACTCAATTGCTGCGATATGACCAACTGGAATGCACGCCATTAAATATCTGTAATATTTATCAAAAGTATCAATTTCCCACATGCCAGTAAGTAATACAGTAATTAATAGAGATAAAATGAGTATTACGATAAGAACAATCAATAATGATCCAACAAAGAAAATTAACAAACTAATCAAAAAGAATAAAATAAAATTAGGCTTTTTTGGTTGGTCATTTCTCAAGTGCATCTTTTATTTTGTTACCAACATACTAGTGTAACGCTAGAACCGATGGCACTAAGTGTAGTTCTTATCAAACTAGAGTTCGGCAAATATGAGGGTATAAAATCGATTGCTTTACCTATTGGATAACCAACTAATGTACCCGCTCCCGCTCCCAACATATCTGCTATTGGATTTTGCAATAGCACTAAAGAACCTCCCTATGCACCTAAAGTGTTGATATATAAATTTGGCAAGAGACTTGTACCCACTCGTAATCAAACTTCAAACTTCACCTTGCGCGGGGTTAAAACCCACCTAAAAATATGTAAATAGACCATCAGAAATACATTAACAGGCGAACTTGTAGTACTCAATTCAAATTACTTGTCTTTAATAAAATAATTACAGCATTAATTTGATAAAATAGTCTTATAAATTAAACAACTCTAAACTATTTTGACCACCATTAAAATTACAAAAAAACCTAACGACGCACCAACTATCAGCAAAGGGCCTGTGCGTCGTGGAGCTGATATTAAGCGCGACCGCAGCGTTGCGTTGCCTAAGCGTGTTACTGGTCAAAACCAACAGATGGATTCTCAGTCAAGCGAGAATGACGAGGTAAAAAAAGATAGCTCGCGCCAGCGTAACCATAGGATTGACGGTTCCTTACGCGATACCCAACCCGTTAAATCAAAAACATCTGACAGCCGCGCACCTGCAGATCGTTCTATTGCGCGCGGTGAATTTAAGCATGATGAATATGTGCGGAAACCTCGTGAAGAGGTGGCAAATAACCCTACACATGATGCTAATGCCCATGGCTCACTTGGCAATGCTTCGACTAATCGCAATGACCATGCTGCCGATACGCGTAACAACGGTGGTAGATTTAAAGGTGAGCGCGATACACCGCGCCGTGGTGGTAAAGCGCGCGATGGTTTTGAGCAAGGTAGTTTTAATAGTAACCGCGCAGATAACCCGATGTTTACAGATAAGCCTGCACCTAGTAACCCAGATTTGCCACGTTTATCTAAACGCATGACCGAGCTTGGCTTGTGTTCACGCCGCGAAGCCGATGATTGGATTATGAACGGCTGGGTAAAAGTAGACGGCAAAGTATTAAATATACTAGGTGTACGCGTGCCACTGAGTGCGCAAATTGAAGTGAGCGAAAAGGCTAAGCAATATCAAGCAGAAAGTGTGACGATTATTTTGCACAAACCAGTAGGTTATGTGAGTGGCCAGGCGGAAGATGGCTATCAACCAGCAATTACGCTTATTCACCCAGATAACCAATGGCCAGAAGATCCAGAATTGCATCAAGCCGTACCTAAAGAATTTCAGCGCGGGTTTTTACATGGCTTAGCACCCGCAGGTCGATTGGATATTGATTCTACAGGTTTGTTAGTGTTCACTCAGGATGGTCGAATTGCTAAACATTTAATCGGCGAAAACTCTACCGTAGAAAAAGAGTATTTGGTACGGGTAGAAGGTAATTTATCTGACGATGACTTTGATTTGTTAAATTTTGGTTTGAGTTTAGATGGTGTTAAGCTAAAACCTGCAAAAGTATCTTGGCAAAATGAAGACCAATTACGTTTTGTATTACGTGAAGGTCGTAAACGCCAAATCCGCCGCATGTGCGAGCTTGTAGGCTTGCATGTTGTGGGGCTTAAGCGTGTTAGAGCAGGCAGTGTAGCTTTGGGTAAACTTCCTGTAGGGCAATGGCGCTACTTGCGAATGGACGAGCGCTTTTAGTTAATTCGTATTTTAATGGATTCTAGTGCTTAATTATAAAAAAAGGAAATATCATGGGACTGTTAAACGGCTTAACTAAGCAAATTTTAGGCAAAGTAATGGGTGGAAATACCGATGGTATTGCCGCAGCTGCAATGGAAATGTTTAATAACAACGGCGGCCTAAGTGGGATTTTAGATAAACTTAAAGAAGGCGGTTTAGGCGAACAAGCGGCATCTTGGGTTGGTCATGGTGAAAACTTACCTATCTCTGCAGAGCAAATTTCTAATTTGATAGGTAATGGTCAAATTGCTGAAATGGCAGCTAAATTTGGTTTAACGCCAGAAGTACTGAGCAGCGAAATTGCAGAGCATTTACCAGGAGTAATAGATAAAATGACACCTAACGGTGAAGTAGGTGCTGATTCTGGTGGATTATTGGGCTCTGTGCTTGGTATGTTAAAATAGACATGTTGAAATAATTATTATTCAATTGTCACGATTCAAGCCTAAATTGTTAGATTGTGACTGAACGGTAAAGGGGGCTTCTTGCCCCTTTTTACATATTAACTTTATTGTAGAATTAAGCTTATGGACATATTGCTAATTATAAAAACATTAATCATGGGTTTAATTGAAGGTGCAACCGAATTTTTACCTATCAGCAGCACTGGTCATTTGATTATTGCTGGTGATTTACTTAATTATTTAACTAAAGAAAAACGCGATGTATTTGAAATTATTATTCAATTAGGTGCAGTTTTGGCAGTGTGCGTGGCATTTAGGCAACGGTTAACAAGCACCGCCCTTAATATTGCCTCTAGCAAAGCCTCACAGGGCTTCGTGCTTAATTTATTGATTGCTTTTTTACCACTCGCTATTTTAGGTTTGCTATTTGGACTTGAAATTAAAACCTATTTGTTTTCGCCCATTACCGTAGCGATGACCATGATTTTAGGGGGCTTTGCAATTTTGTGGGTAGAGAAAAATGTGACCAAACCCTACACCTTTGACGTGGAGACTATGACCAAAAAACAAGCTTTGCAAGTCGGTTTTGCGCAGGCTTTAGCGCTTATCCCTGGTATGTCACGCGCAGGAGCTACTATTTTGGGCGGCATGATGTTTGGTTTAAACCGTCAAACTGCTACTGAGTTTTCTTTCTTTTTAGCCTTACCGGTGATGTTTGCAGCAACAGGTTACGATTTAATTAAAAACCGTCACTTATTGGATATAACTGATATTTCTATTTTCATTATTGGATTTATCGCCGCTTTTATATCAGCACTACTTGTCATTAAAGTCTTCTTGCGCTTTGTTGCAAAGCATGACTTTAAAGCTTTTGCATACTACCGTATTGTGTTTGGCAGTATTGTGTTGCTATATTTTACTTATAAACCGCACTAAGCATACCAGATGAATAGCTTAAAAAACGAGCTACTATGAAGAACGAACGCTATGAAGGACGAGCACTATGAAGAAGTCACTTAAATATATCGCAGTTGGTTTTGGTAGCTTACTGACTTTATTGGTGGTGATTGCGGCGTTTATCGCAATGACTTTTAATCCTAACGATTACAAACCGCAAATTATCAAACTAATACAAGATAAAAAGCAGCGTACCCTTGCTATTGAGGGCGACATCAAGCTCAGCTTTTGGCCAAAGATTGGCGCAAATTTAGGTAAAGTTTCTTTATCCGAACACAATAACCCTGCTGAATTTGCCTCCATTGACAGTGCAAAAGTATCGCTTTCTTTATTTCCTTTACTCAAAAAACAGTTAGTCGTTGATACGGTTTATGTAGATGGAGTCAAAGTTAACATTATTAAACACAAAGATGGCACCACTAATTTTGATGATTTATTAAGCAAGGATGATAGTGAGTCTGAAACCATTAAATTTGATATTCATGGCGTTAACGTGACCAATTCAGCCGTCAACTATTTAGATGAATCTATCAATTCAAAATATAGTATTAGTAAATTCAATTTGAAAACTGGGCACGTTGCACTAGCCGAACCTATTGATGTTAAAACTGACTTTGTAGTAACGGCAAACCAACCACAAATTAGCGCCAAAGCGAACTTAAAAGGCAACTTTTTAGCTGACACTAAAGCCAAACACTATGCTGCTAAAAGCTTGGATGCCACAGTACAAGGTGATTTGGCAGGTGGTAAAAATGTCAGTATTGCGCTGTCTGGTGATGTAGATGCTAGCCCTGAAAAAACTGAATTATTGGTAGATGGTTTAAAATTAGTAGCCTCTGGCGACTTTAGCGGTGCAAAAATAGCGCTTGATTTAAGCGCGCCTAATGTAAAAGTATTAAAAGATGAAGTAAGCGGTAAAAAAGCCACAGTGAAGCTCTCTCAAACCAAAGGTGACGACACCATGAAGGTCAATTTGGAGCTGGCCGATATTAAAGGCTCCCCTAAAGCCATACAGAGCAGTGGTATCACTGGCGATATTGCTGGCAACCAAGGCAAGCGCACGATTGCAGGTAAGTTTTCATCACCATTTAGTGCTAATTTAGAGGGGATGATATTTGACTTAACCAAATTAGCTGGCAATTTGGAGTTTAAAGACCCCGCCCTACCAAATGGTGGGATGAAGGGTGATTTTGCTTTATCGCTACACGCTGATGTAAAAAAAGAGTTGGTAAACAGTCAATTTAATATGAATGTTGATAACACTAAGTTAGCAGGAGATGTGTCCGTTGCAGTGTTTAAACAGCCGCATATTAACTTCAACTTAAATAGCCCCAAGTTAGACTTCAACAAGCTAATGCCTAAAAGTACAACAAGTTCAGCGTCTAAAACTAGTAACAAACCCGCTGATTTATCTGCACTCAACAATTTATTTATAGATGGTAAAGTGAGTATTGACCAAGTACTTTACGACAAATATAATCTAAACAACCTCAATCTTATAGTTAAAGCAGATGGTCAAAAATTGATCATTGATCCGCTTAGCGTTAAGCTGGATGATAGCCAAATAAAAGGTTCTGTAGGTATAAACCAATTTGCGAAGCCGCTATATAGCTTCAACATCGATATTGATCATTTAGATGTTGATAGATACATGTCTACAAGTAGTTCACCAACTAAAGACACCAGCGCCGCCTATGCAAAACCATTAGATTTAAGCGCTTTAAAAGCATTGAATGCGGATGGTTCTTTACGTATTGGCAATCTTAAATACGGTAAAACCAAAGCCTCTAATGTACGAATTGATTTAAAAGCAGACGGTCAAAAATTACAGCTTAACCCACTTGCCGCTAAGGTGGATGATAGCCAAATCAACGCTAATTTTGGCATTACACAATTTAGCAATCCGCATTTCAATTTTAATGTGAATATCGATAAATTAGATGCAGATAAATACATTACCGAAAGTGACCAGCCTGCGGCTAAAAACTCAGCTGATACCCCGATTGATTTATCTGCACTAAAAAAGTTAAATGCGAGCGGTACAGCAAAAATTGGCTGGCTTAAACTCGCAAATGTTAAAACTGAAAACGTCAATATTGGCCTCGATGCAACAGGTGGCGTAGCAACCATTAGTCCATTTTCTGCAAATTTATATCAAGGTAGTATGAGCGGTTCATTGAAAGTGGATGCACGCAATACGCCTAATATTGCCTTTAAACAAGCCATGCAAAATGTAGCGGTTGGCCCACTATTAGTGGATGCAATTAATAATGATATGCTCGACGGTAAAGGTACAGTAAAGCTTGATGTTACAACATCAGGTAATAGCGTAGGCGCGCTAAAAAAAGCTCTAGCGGGAACTGCTGCACTTAATTTGGCTGATGGCGCAGTCAAGGGCATTGATATTGCTGGAACTATTCGTGACCTAAAATCAAGGTTCAGCATTGCTAAAAGTGATAGCGTGAGCGCGGACAAGAAAAAACGCACCGACTTTAGTGAAATGATTGCGACATTTACCATTAAAAGCGGTATCGCCCATAATGATGATTTATCAATGAAAGCACCTATTTTTCGCATTAGCGGTGCTGGCGACATTGATATTGGTAACGAGAAAATAAACTATATTGCTAAGCCAACTATAGTGAAATCACTAAAAGGCCAAGGTGGCGCTGACCTTGACTCACTAAGCGGCATTACTATCCCGGTAAAACTGACAGGCAGCTTCTCTAGCCCGCAATATGCATTGGATTATGCAGGATTAAGCACAGCAATTGCAAAATCTAAATTGCTAGATAGCGTGGCAGGTGGAAAAGCTGATGCGGTAAAGGGCTTGCTTAATGGCAGCCCTAAAGACGCATTGAGCGGCTTGCTCAATAAAAAAGATAAAGCTTCTGATGCTGCCAGCCCAGGAACTAGCGATACGATCACGCCAACCCGTCCTGCAGAAAAGCCTAAATCTGCGGAGGATAAAGCAAAACAAAAACTCAAAAATTTGCTTAAGTTTTAAGCAAAAGTCTAACTAAGCTAAAAATCCATGCATAACTTTGCAAGTAAGATTATTAACTGGCAAAAAGTGCATGGCCGCCACAGCCTACCTTGGCAAAACACCCATGACCCCTACGCAATTTGGGTATCTGAAATCATGCTACAGCAAACCCAAGTGGCTGCTGTCATTGGCTACTATGCTAAATTTATGACGCGCTTTTCAAGCATTGCAACACTGGCAAATGCCACGCAAGATGAGGTATTGCAACACTGGAGCGGCCTTGGCTACTACTCACGTGCACGCAATCTGCATAATGCGGCACAAAAAATTGTAGATGAGCATGGCGGAAAATTTCCTCAAGATTTTGATGCCATACTCGCACTGCCTGGTATTGGGCGCTCTACCGCCGCCGCCATTGCATCATTTGCCTTGGGTTATGCCCAGCCGATTATGGATGGTAATGTAAAGCGTGTGTTTGCGCGGAACTTCTTAATTGAGGGCTGGCCAGGCTTAACTAAAGTCGAAAAAAAATTATGGGTATTAGCCGATGAGTTAATGCCGCAAACTGACATGATTGCTTATACACAAGGTTTAATGGATTTAGGTGCAACGCTATGTACAAGCAGCAAACCAAAATGCATGTTTTGTCCATTAGTTGAGACCTGTGGTGCGTATGCAACAAATCGCGTTAAAGAACTACCTACTTCTAAACCACGCAAAGTGATTCCTGAAAAACAAACCACCATGCTTATACTGCTGAGTGGTAATGAAGTGATGCTAGAAAAGCGCCCGCCGACTGGTATTTGGGGTGGTTTGTGGAGTTTGCCTGAAATCAGCATGACTGACATTGCAACTGAAATCGCCGCCAGTCGCTTTGGCTTAGAAGCTGAGGCAGATAATCCGCAAGATGTTATTCGCCATGTATTTACTCATTTTAAACTGGATATCACACCACAGCCCTTGCAGGTAATAGCGAAGCCTCCGCAAGCCCACGCGGCTAACCAAGTGGTTTGGCTACCGATTAGTGAGGCCATCACTGCGGCAATTCCAACTCCCGTACGCAAAATTTTAACGCAACTAAGATAATACGCTTTATTAATTGCAAAGTTAATATGCAATAAAAAAGCAGCCTCGGCTGCTTTTTTATGTAATCGATTTCAGTTAATCTAAAAATTTTACTCTGAGATTTTTAATTTAGGATTTAATGCCTACGCGATTGCATGATACGCTCTGCCAGCATTTGAAAGCGGGGTGATACAAACTTTCGAGATTGCTCACCAGCATCCGCAATATTCAGCAGCTCTTCAATGGCGGACCTAAAACCCAACTCAAATAACCAGTAATCGGATTCACCTATGGCAGATTTTGCATCTGAATTAACATCTGCACACAACTTATCGAATGCATCTTTACATACATTATGTTCTGCCATATTGCCTCCGGCTCTTAAATTTCTGTTAAAAACAAATTACTTTTGATCCCAACTATCTTCCCACATGCAATGCTTGATTTTATGACGATTAGCGATGAGTTCATCAATACTTGGCTCATCATTTAGTGCACGTTTAATCGCTAATTTAGTCGCTTCGTAATTGTTTTTATACATATCCGCTTTATCTAAATTTACGTCTTTAGCTGCTCCTGGGTCAATCCATACCAACGCGATGATGCATAAATCATTCACTTGATCTTTAGGAATAATACCTTCGATAACACAATCTAAAATAGCATCTGCGGTAGCTGCTTGAACTAAACCACCAAATAAATTGATGTTTGCAGAATCTTTAAGTGTTACTTTTGGCACCATCATAGTGGCTGGGCGCACTAATTGGTTAATATCGCGTACGGCAAACATGGCAGTGTGGCCTTTACTTTGTGCCATCATATTAGCGAATGCTGTGCCTACTGGACCATCTACCGCACCGATTAAGATTTCTGGCATTGCAGCGCTAACGTCTTTACCTTCGGTAAATAATGTGGCTTCGCCCGCTTTAAAAATGATTTTTGACATGCTGTTTCCTTAAATTCTGAATAATAATATAACTACGTAGATAATGACTGATTAGTAATGAATAGGCCAAAAATAAATTAACTCAATTAACACCAACCTATGATTGTATAGAAAGCAACTTGTTTAGGCAAATTGACTAGCAATTGATTTACATTAAATTACAATAAAATCAGTCGCTTATATTCAACTTCATGTCGCAATGCGGGATACCAGCGTCTATGTATTCTGCGCTGCATACAATAAAACCCGCTTGAGCATAAAAATTAAGTGCTTGCTTTTGTGCCGACAGCCTAACCACACTAAAACCCTGTGCTTTGCAAAACATAATGGCTTGATTTAACAAAGTCCGCCCAATACCCAAACCACGAAATGCTTTAATAACGGCCATACGACCAATGTGTCCATCGGTTAATATTCGTACGCAAGCCATAGCTACACCAGCCTCATTAATCGCCAAAAAATGCGTAGCCGTCCCATCGGCTGTATCCCACTCCAGCTCTACTGGCACATGCTGTTCTATAATAAATACTTGCTCACGAACTGCTTTAAGCGCCGTTTGATGGATTAGCCAATCTACTTGTAAGATTTTAAAATGTGTCATTGAATCTACTTAGTTTAGCAATACATCTTCAGCGATGTTGCAAACACAAGCTTGCAGGCTAAGGCGCTTAGGTGCATCATTCATGTTTTGCAAATTAATAGGACTATTCATGTGTAAATACCGCAGTGCTATTGCCCGCATTTTATTGTCATTGGTATTTTTAGGGCAAGTATTTCTGACGCTTTCTGAAATTTCGGCCTCACCAGATGGTTATCAATTATACCAAGCTAAGTTAGCTGCATTTGGCTTAATCGCTATTTTTGCTCCCTTGTTAATTTTAGTAAAAGCGGTAGGCGGTTTGTGCTTATTAGTAGGCTACAAAACCAAACTATTTGCATTTGTATTAGCTGTATTAGCTGTATTTTTAGCGGTAGTTCTAGGCCGTGTTTTACCAGAAGTGATGTTTTTATATCTTGGTATTTGTGGTGGTATGTTGATGTTAGCCGCTAACCCGCAAACAGTTTTGAGTATGGATATCCGTAATAAATAAAACCAAATCCATATTTTTTAAAGTATGTCTCAAAAAAGTTAAGGGAGTTTACTGTAAAGTAAGAGCCCTTAATCATTTAAATGACCGCTTCACGGCGCTCAATAGTCCTAAGTATGCGACTGCTGTATAATCATGATATTAATCAATAAAGTATTGAACAAGTAGCTGTTTAAGCGACCTAACAGCTACTTTTTTCAGCATCAATACCCAATCAATCGATCACTACAAACACTATGAGTCAAACCGATATCAACACTACAAATAGCACTATGAATCCAACCGAAAAAATACTGCGTGATTTACTCGCTCAGCGCATTCTAATTTTAGATGGTGCAATGGGTACGATGATTCAGCAATATAAGCTGACTGAGGCAGATTATCGCGGCGCGAATGCAAATGGTGAAGGCGGGCGTTTTAAAGATTTTGTGGCACCTGCGGGTGAGCGTGAAATATTTGTTAAAGGCAATAATGAGCTATTAAGCATAACGCAGCCACAGGTGATTCAAGAAATTCATGAGCGATATTTAGTCGCAGGCTCAGATATTATCGAAACCAATACATTTGGTGCAACTAGCGTTGCGCAAGATGATTACCACATGGCGCATTTGGTTTACGAAATGAACGTGCAATCTGCCAAGCTGGCGCGGGCTGCATGCGATCAATATTCCACACCAGATAAACCACGTTTTGTTGCAGGCACATTAGGGCCTACCCCAAAAACTGCTAGTATTTCACCCGACGTTAACGATCCCGCAGCGCGTAATGTCAGCTTTGATCAACTGACAGTTTCCTATTTAGAGCAAATACGCGCTTTGGTTGAAGGCGGTGCAGATATTTTAATGGTCGAAACCATTTTTGATACGCTCAACTGCAAAGCGGCCCTATTTGCCATTGAAACCTTCTTTGAAGAAGTCGATTACCGCATGCCGATCATGATCTCTGGTACTGTGACCGATGCTTCTGGGCGTATATTATCTGGGCAAACTGTCAGTGCATTTTGGAATTCTATCCGCCATGCAAAACCCCTAACAGTCGGGCTCAATTGTGCTTTAGGTGCAACACTCATGCGCCCGTATGCGGAAGAATTATCAAAAATCGCAGATACTTTTGTTTGCATCTACCCTAATGCGGGGTTGCCCAACCCAATGAGCGACACAGGTTTTGATGAAGTACCAGCAGATACTTCATCACTACTTAAGGAGTTCGCAGAAAGTGGTTTTATTAATATCGCGGGTGGCTGTTGTGGTACCACACCACCACATATTGCAGCCATTGCCGATGTGATGAAACCTATCGCACCCCGCACAGTGCCGCAAGTGCCAATCGCCATGCGTTTAGCTGGTTTAGAGCCGTTTACCGTAGATGAGAACTCGCTCTATGTGAATGTGGGTGAGCGTACCAACGTCACAGGTAGCAAAGCCTTTGCACGCATGATTATCAATGAGCAATACGAAGAAGCGCTCAGTGTCGCGCGACAACAAGTAGAAAATGGTGCACAAGTCATCGACATCAACATGGATGAAGGCATGCTGGATGCCATCAAAGCCATGACGCATTTTCTTAACTTAATTGCTTCTGAACCCGATATTGCGCGCGTGCCGATTATGATTGACTCCAGTAAATGGAGCGTGATTGAAGCTGGTTTGAAATGTGTGCAAGGCAAACCCATTGTTAATTCAATCTCAATGAAAGAGGGCGAAACTGAATTTATTCGCCAAGCCAAACTCTGCCGCCAATATGGTGCGGCGGTAATTGTGATGGCTTTTGATGAAAAAGGTCAGGCCGATACCTATGAACGCAAAATAGAAATTTGCGAACGCGCTTACAACTTGCTGGTTGAGAAAGTTAATTTTCCACCAGAAGATATTGTTTTTGACCCCAATATTTTTGCTATTGCGACAGGTATTGAAGAGCACAATAATTATGCAGTCGACTTCATTAATGCCACACGCTGGATTAAAGAAAGTCTGCCACATGCCAAAATTTCTGGTGGTGTATCCAATGTGAGCTTTAGCTTTCGCGGCAACGACCCTGCGCGTGAGGCGATTCATACCGTGTTTCTGTACTACGCAATTAAAGCGGGTATGACCATGGGTATCGTCAATGCCGGCATGATGGGCCTGTACGACGATTTACCAAAAGAGCTTAAGGATGCAGTAGAAGATGTCGTTCTGAATCGCATCACCGACTCTGCTAACCTACTGGCGCCAACTGAACGTATGATTGAGCTTGCGAGCACGCTTAAAGCTGGCGGCAAAAAAGAAGCTGCCACACTGGAATGGCGAGGCACGCCAGAAGCGCCAACGCCGGTCAACAAGCGTCTTGCGCATGCCATGGTGCATGGAATTACTGAATTTATTGTGACAGATACCGAAGAGGCGCGTCAAATCGCTTTTAATAGCGGTGGTAGGCCCATTCACGTGATTGAAGGCCCACTCATGGACGGCATGAACGTCGTCGGCGATTTATTTGGTCAAGGCAAAATGTTTTTACCGCA
>JACMMS010000037.1 GCA_014378915.1 Methylophilaceae bacterium | reverse complement strand
TCATGCCAGGTGATAACGTATCCATCACTGTGACATTGATTGCGCCAATCGCGATGGAAAGCGGCTTACGCTTCGCTATTCGTGAAGGTGGTCGTACCGTAGGTGCTGGTGTGGTCGCTAAGATTATTGAATAATCATTAAATAATTGAATTAGAGGTTTGGTGAATTAAACCTCTTTAGTTTTTTCTGCAGGCCAATAGCTCAATTGGTAGAGTATCGGTCTCCAAAACCGAGGGTTGGGGGTTCGAAACCCTCTTGGCCTGCCAAATATTTCGCAAAATATAATTAGGTATCTTGCGAAAGTTAAAAAAGTAAAGCCTAATATTATTTAGGCTTAAATTGAAAATAAAATTATTGTATGCTAAATAAATTAAAGTTAGCAGCTTCGTTGCTACTTCTGGTGGGCGGTGTTGTTGGCTTCTATGTGCTTCAAGATAAAGCTTTAGCGCTGCGTATTGTCATATTTTTGGTTGGCATGGGCGCAGCTATTGCTGTTTTGTGGACAACCCCTACTGGCCAATCAACGTTGGGTTTTATTTCGGATTCATTTGCCGAAGCAAAGCGTGTGGTTTGGCCAACCAAGCAGGAGACGATGCAAACAACAATTGCAGTGTTTGTGTTGGTTGTTGTAATGGCGGCATTTTTAGCCATAGTCGATATCGGCTTTTCGTACATGGTGCAGTGGATAATGGGGCGGAGTGCTTAAATGAGTATGCGTTGGTATGCAGTTCAAGCCTTTTCAGGCATGGAAAAGTCAGTTAAAGCAGCGTTAGAAGAACGCGTTGCGCGTTCTAGCGTGCAGGATCAATTCGGTGATATATTAGTGCCGGTTGAAGAAGTGGTTGAAATGAAATCTGGCGTTAAAAAAATATCAGAACGCAGACTCTACCCGGGCTATGTTTTGGTACAAATGGATATGACTGATGATAGCTGGCATTTAGTCAAGAGTACCCCTCGTGTTACAGCTTTTATTGGTGGTAGTGCACAAAAACCTACGCCAATTAAAGATAAAGAGGTTGAGATTATCTTACAGCGTATGGATGACAGTAAGTCTAATCCAACGCAAAAAATGACCTTTGAAAAAGGTGAATCAGTTAGAGTGATTGATGGGCCATTCAAGGACTTTTCAGGTTCTGTTGAAGATATTAATTATGAAAAGAGCAAGTTACGCGTGAATGTGGTTATTTTTGGTCGTGCAACGCCAGTGGAACTTGAGTTTGGTCAAATCGAAAAAGAAGTTTAGTTATACTGTATTTGTAAGTGTATTAATTAGCAGTTGTATTTAGTTTGTATTTAACAGGGGAGCTTTGACCAAAGCGTTAGCACCCACTTTAGGAGCATTAAAATGGCAAAAAAAGTCATTGGCTACATTAAGCTGCAGATTCCTGCAGGCAAAGCCAACCCAAGTCCACCAGTCGGTCCAGCATTGGGTCAGCGTGGTTTAAATATCATGGAATTCTGTAAGGCGTTTAACGCTGCAACGCAAGGTGTGGAGCCTGGTCTGCCAATTCCTGTTGTGATTACTGCATTTGCTGATAAGAGTTTTACTTTTATCATGAAAACACCACCAGCAACGATTTTGTTGAAAAAAGCTGCAAAAATCGAAAAAGGTTCACCAACGCCACATACTGTAAAAGTGGCAACAATTACACGTCAACAAGCTGAAGAAATCGCAACATTGAAAATGCCTGATTTAACTGCATCTGATATGAATGCTGCCGTGCGTACTATTGCTGGTAGTGCACGTAGTATCGGTATTAACGTGGAAGGGGTGGTGTAACATGGCTTCTAAACGCATAAAAGCGCTACGCGCTAAAGTAAATCGTGATCAAACATATCCAGTAGCTGAAGCTTTGGCATTAGTCAAAGAAATTTCGACTGCTAAATTCAACGAATCAGTTGATGTCGTTGTTAATTTGGGTATTGATGCACGTAAATCAGACCAGCTAGTTCGTGGTGCTTTGGTGTTGCCTAATGGAACTGGTAAAACAACACGTGTTGCTGTGTTCGCCCAAGGCGCACAAGCAGAAGCAGCTAAAGCAGCTGGTGCTGATATTGTTGGCTTTGAAGATTTGGCTGAGCAAGTAAAAGCAGGCGTAATGGATTTTGATATTGTTATTGCAACACCAGACGCAATGCGCATTGTTGGTCAATTAGGTCAAATTTTAGGTCCTCGCGGTTTAATGCCAAACCCTAAAGTGGGTACAGTAACGCCTGATGCAGCTACAGCAGTAAAAAATGCTAAAGCTGGTCAAGTGCAATATCGTACTGATAAAGGTGGAATTATTCATTGCACAATCGGTCGTGCTTCATTCACGGTTGAGCAGTTACAAGGTAACCTGGTTGCATTGGTTGATGCTTTATCTAAAGCAAAACCAGCTTCATCAAAAGGTGTTTACCTTAAAAAATTGTCAATATCTAGCACGATGGGTGTAGGTATTCGTGTTGACCAAGCTAATTTAGCTTAAATTTTACAGGAAA
The DNA here is from genome assembly GCA_014378915.1 of Methylophilaceae bacterium. GTDB lineage: Bacteria > Pseudomonadota > Gammaproteobacteria > Burkholderiales > Methylophilaceae > JACMMS01. The sequence continues at coordinate 4,112 of JACMMS010000037.1, read as the reverse complement.
TTAATTTTTTGGTGTGATTTCAATATAAGAAATTACGCTAACAAGGGGCTTTGGGCTTGATGTAAATTGGTTTCTTTAACCGGTTCATATCAAGGTTATCAAAGACCGTAGGGGTCCGAGAGGATTTAATGTTAGAAGCAGTAAAGCGGGTGTGTGAAAAATATTTTCTTGCCTCTGTTTGTATGCTTACTAGTTCCTACGCAGATGGCGTATCCATAACAAGAAATTAAGCAATTAACTTCTAATGAATAATCGCCGTGGGTGGTGTTAAGTCGTTGACTTAATGCTTAATTAACGGAAGGAGAAGGCTTTGAGTCTAAATCTAACAGAGAAAAAAGCAGTAGTTGTTGAAGTGACTGAACAAGTTTCAAACGCTCAATCAATCGTCATTGCTGAGTATCGTGGTATTGGCGTTGCGGAAATGACAGTTCTTCGCGCTCAGGCTAGAAAATCTGGTGTTTATCTACGTGTATTGAAAAATACTTTAGTACGCCGCGCAGTAGATGGTTCTCCATTTGCTGCATTAGCAAACAATATGGCGGGTCCATTAGTGTTCGGTATTTCTGGCGATGCTGTGAGCGCTGCTAAAGTAATGAATGAATTTGCAAAAACAAACGACAAGTTTGTGATTAAAGCCGGCGCTATGCCAAACATAATGATGGATGCAGCGGGTGTTAAAGCTTTAGCATCTACATTAAGTCGCGAAGAATTACTTGCGAAATTTGCACGTACTCTTAACGAAGTGCCAACCAAGTTCGCTCGCGCGATGGCGGCAATTCGTGATGCTAAAGAAGTAGCTTAATTCATTAGTTATATTATTTAATTTTAGGAAATATTCAAAATGGCAATTACAAATGCAGAAATTTTAGATGCAGTAGGCAGCATGTCAGTATTAGATCTGACAGCATTCATTAAAGAAATTGAAGAAAAATTTGGTGTATCAGCAGCGGCAGTAGCAGTAGCAGCTGGTGCAGGCGGCGCGGCTCCAGCAGCAGCGGCTGAACAGACTGAATTCAACGTAATTCTTTTAACGGCTGGCGAACAAAAAGTGAGCGTGATTAAAGCTGTACGCGAATTAACAGCATTAGGTTTGAAAGAAGCTAAAGATTTAGTCGATGGCGCACCTAAAGCAGTTAAAGAAGGCGTTTCTAAGGCAGACGCTGATGCAGCATTGAAAAAATTGATTGAAGCTGGCGCAACTGGCGAAATCAAATAATAGCGTTTTAAGTACGAATTAGGCTGATGGGTGACCGTCAGCCTTCGTTATTTGTAGGACTTAAAGAATGTAACAAGGTGTTACTAATTAATGAAAAATTACATAAGTATAGATTTGTAGTTAGAAAATAAGATTTTGCTGGCGTTCACGCAGCTAAAATCTACAGAGTTTTATTTTCTACCCTCAAAAATCAGGAGACGCTATGAGCTATTCCTTTACCGAAAAAAAACGCATTCGTAAGAGTTTTGCTAAACGTGAAAGCGTGCAAGAAGTCCCATACTTGCTCGCGATGCAATTAGAATCTTATAAGGCATTCTTACAAGAATTTACACCAGCAGATCAGCGCACTAATGATGGCTTGCAAGCCACATTTGGTTCTATTTTTCCTATTGTTAGCCATTCAGGTAATGCCCGTTTGGATTACGTGAGCTATCAATTAGGATCAGAGCCATTTGATGTAAAAGAATGTCAACAACGCGGCTTAACCTATGCTGCACCGTTGCGCGTCAAAGTTCGCCTTACTATCATGGATAAAGAGGCTTCAAAGCCCACCGTGAAAGAAGTGAAGGAGCAGGAAGTATACATGGGCGAATTGCCTTTGATGACGGAAAACGGCTCATTTGTAATTAACGGTACTGAGCGTGTGATTGTTTCGCAATTACATCGTAGCCCTGGCGTTTTCTTTGAACATGACCGAGGTAAAACACATTCCTCAGGTAAATTGCTATTTTCCGCACGTATTATTCCTTACCGTGGCTCATGGTTAGATTTTGAGTTTGATCCCAAAGATTACTTGTATTTCCGCGTCGATCGTCGTCGTAAGATGCCGGTGACTATATTGCTTAAAGCATTAGGGTATACACCTGAGCAAATGTTAGAAACATTCTACGATGTCGATAATTTTCATTTGAGCCCAGCTGGAGTTCAGTTTGAATTAGTGCCTGATCGTCTACGTGGCGAAGTGGCTAAATTCGATATTATCGACAAAGACGGCAATGTTTTAGTGGCAAAAGATAAACGTATTACGGTGAAACATATCCGTGACATGGAAAAAGCCAATGTAAGCAAAATGACGGTACCTCAAGAATTTATCTTAGGACGTACAATTGCGGGCATTATTGTAGATAAAGAAACTGGTGAAGTTGTTGCGAATGCTAACGATGAAATCACAGAGTCTTTACTCGAAAAATTGCAAGATGCAAATATCGCTACAGTAGCGACGTTGTATGCCAATGATTTAGACCATGGCGATTATATTTCACAAACTTTACGTATTGATGAAATCCCAGATCAATATGCTGCAAAAGTGGCTATTTATCGCATGATGCGTCCAGGTGAACCTCCAACTGAAGACTCAGTAGAGGCATTGTTCCACGGATTATTCTTTAATGAAGACCGTTATGATTTATCTGTAGTTGGTCGTATGAAGTTCAATCGTCGCGCTTTCCCTGAAAAAGCGGAAGAGCGTATGGCAGATTGGTTACGCCGTTTCTATGAACGTGTTGGCCCGCATGGTGCTGAAGGTTCACATGTGCTTTCTAATGACGATATATTAGCCGTGGTTGGCGTGTTATTGGAATTGCGTAATGGTCATGGCGACATTGATGATATTGATCACTTAGGTAACCGTCGTATTCGTTCAGTAGGTGAGTTGGTAGAAAATCAATTCCGTTCTGGTTTAGTGCGTGTAGAGCGTGCTGTTAAAGAACGTTTATCACAAGCTGAATCTGATAACTTGATGCCGCATGATTTAATCAATGCAAAACCAGTTTCTAGCGCGATTCGTGAATTTTTTGGCTCAAGTCAACTCTCACAGTTTATGGACCAAACTAATCCATTGTCAGAAATTACTCATAAACGTCGTGTTTCAGCGTTAGGCCCTGGTGGTTTAACACGTGAACGCGCAGGTTTTGAAGTGCGTGATGTACATACAACGCATTATGGTCGCGTGTGTCCAATCGAAACTCCAGAAGGTCCAAACATTGGTTTGATTAATTCACTTGCTTTATTTGCACGAACCAATAAATATGGCTTCTTAGAAACGCCTTATCGCCGTGTTGAAGGCAATAAAGTGTCAGCAACGATTGATTACCTCTCTGCTATTGAAGAGAGTCAGTACATGATTGCTCAGGCAAACACAGACCTTGATGCTAAGGGCATGTTTGTTGATGATTTAATTTCATCACGTTATCACAATGAATTTACGATGACACAACCAGATCGCGTTCAATATATGGACGTTGCGCCAAGTCAAATTGTTTCTGTAGCGGCTTCATTGATTCCGTTCCTAGAGCATGATGATGCTAACCGTGCATTAATGGGTGCAAACATGCAGCGTCAAGCTGTGCCTTGTTTACGTGCGGAAAAAGCCGTAGTTGGTACTGGTATTGAGCGTACTGTAGCTGTTGACTCTGGTACAACGGTCCAAGCTCGACGTGGTGGTATTGTTGATTACGTTGACTCAGGTCGTATTGTTATTCGTGTTAATGATGCTGAGGCTGCTGCTGGTGAAGTCGGTGTAGATATTTACAACTTAACTAAGTACACACGCTCTAACCAGAATACAAACATTAACCAACGTCCACTTGTGAAAATTGGTGATCTACTAAAGCGTGGCGATGTGATTGCCGATGGTGCTTCAACAGATATGGGTGAGTTGGCATTAGGTCAAAACATGTTAGTCGGCTTTATGCCCTGGAACGGATATAACTACGAAGACTCGATTTTGATTTCAGAACGCGTAGTAGCTGATGACCGCTATACATCAATTCATATTGAAGAATTGTCTGTTGTTGCACGTGATACAAAATTGGGTGCTGAAGAAATCACGCAAGATATTTCTAATTTAAGCGAGCGCATGTTGGGTCGTTTGGATGAGTCTGGCATTATTTACATC
>JACMMS010000036.1 GCA_014378915.1 Methylophilaceae bacterium | reverse complement strand
GTAAAAGCTGCCGTGCGTGGCAGTTCGCCAGAGCAGCGACGGCTAATGCGCCAAGGCGACTCAACGCCTATTGTGACCGGACTGCATAAATGGCTCACTGAGCAAATAAAAGCCTTGTCACGTAAATCCGTAACGATGGAGGCCATCACTTATGCCTTCAACCAGTGGCAGGCGCTCTCACGCTACCTAGACGATGGCCGTATTAATATTGATAATAATACAGCGGAGCGGTCTGTGCGCGGCATTGCGATTGGGCGCAAGAATGATCTGTTTCTGGGTTCTGACTTAGGCGGTGAGCGTGCCGCAACCATGTATAGTTTGATTGGCTCAGCCAAACTCAACGACATTAACCCTGAGGCGTATTTACGCCATGTCTTATCGGTGATTGCAGATCACCCGGTGAATCGTGTGGCTGAGTTATTACCTTGGAATGTGACGTTAGCGCCATAAAAATATCAAGATAATCTGTCAATAAGGTGCAGGGCGGATGCTTACCCTGTAAGAGCTTTCCTGCCTGATTCAATTTTATTATCACCAGTCATGTTATTAACAGATCATTAATTTTACTCAAAAAAAAGCCCTCAGAAATTGGGGGCTAATTCACTAATGGTAACGTGAGGAAGGAAGTTATTAGCTTAGGTTAAGAATTAAAACTTTAATCCTTCAAACCTATGAATCGGCATGAACGTATTCAATATCGTAGTAGTTGTGTATGGAGCTAGCCCAAGTCTCATCTGCCATATTGGGCCAATGATCTGTATTAAAACCTGGTGCCTTTTCCAACTGTTCTTTAGTGACATTTAAAGTAAGTCTTTTGTGCTCAGTATCTAGTGTGAGCGCTTTCCAAGGTACTGCAAACAGCTTTTCTCCGATGGCGAAAAATCCACCGTTTGACATCACAGCATAGCTTATTTTTCCGCTTAGCATATTCAACATAATTTCCTTAACCTCGCCAAGTTTTTCATCTTTGTTATTGTAAACGTCGTCACCAATTAAAGTATCTGCACCCATTAGTCTTGGTCCTGGGCCATTACCCTCATTGCTACTATACATACCAAAAGTATCACGTTCTTCGTAACTCATCAGTATTCTCCGAAATCTTGTAAATGACAGCCGCTGATTAACGGGTTGTTTTGCAGCTTAAATGTCAATAACTGAGTGTGAACTAAAAAAAAGCCTTTCACAGTACGTTACCTAACATAGTTATGTTTTTTTAATGAGTTAGTAAGGCTTTAGCTTTACACACTTAATTTAACTTGGTGGTCTTTGCTGACTTTTACTTTTGCAGGGGTTTTAACTTGGGAGATAAGATGCAACCAAGGTTTAATTTTAGTGGCACTTAATTTGGCGAACTCATTTGCAGATATGGGTGGACTAAATAAAAAACCTTGGCCATCTTCACAGTCAAGTGCTTGTAAGAATGCTAAATGACTTTTAGTTTCGATACCTTCAGCAATCACTTTTAGTTTTAGGCCCTTACCCATGCTTACTATTGCGCTAATAATATTGGTATCACTACTACTAGTGATATCGGAAACAAATGATTGGTCAATTTTAAGAACATTGAGCGGAAAAAGCTTTAAATAACTTAAACTTGAATATCCAGTACCAAAATCATCAACGGCTAATTTAATGCCTAAATTTTTAAGCTCATTAAGCAAGCTCCTGCTAGATTCAACATTGTTCATCAATACACTTTCTGTGATTTCCAATTCTAAATAACAGGGTTCTAAGTGAGTATCTTTCAGGGTTGCTTTTATGTCTGAAATAAAATTCTTTTGATGAAATTCAATGACAGATACGTTGACTGCAACACTCCCAAATGTTGTTCCAGACGCCAACCATTTTTTAGCTTGGAAACAGGCTTCACGTATCACCCAGCGGCCTAATGGAACGATCAAGCCACAATCTTCGGCAACTTTTATTAAGTGTTTGGGGGCAATATTTAGCAACTCTCTACGTGTTGATCGAAGTAGGGCTTCTACACCTACAATTTCTCCATTTTTTAAATTTATTTTTGGTTGATATAACAATATCAATTCATGATGATCTAGTGAAAACCTGAGGTTGGTTTCAATGGTTAATCTTTGATTAGCGTTTCTGTTCATTTCATCAGTGCAAAACTGATAATTGTTATCACCTTTTTCTTTAGCCAAATACATTGCACTGTCTGCGCTCTTTATCAAAGTATCAGCATCTAAACCATCTTTGGGATATACGCTAATGCCAATACTACAGGTTATGTGCAAATTTCTATCTGTAATAAAATGTGGATGATTCAATTCAGCTAAAATTTTATCTGCGGCAATAGATGCATCATCTCCTGACACGCACTCTGCCAATAAAATTAAAAACTCATCCCCACCTTGGCGGCTAACCGTGTCACATTTACGCACACAATGAATAAGTCGCTCTGCTACAGATTTTAAGAGCTCGTCGCCAACGGCATGACCTAATAAATCATTAATATTCTTAAAATTATCTAAGTCTAGAAATAGCAATGCAAATTGCGAATTACTTCGCTCAGAATGATTGATTGCCTGTGATACACGATCGTTTAGCAAAACACGATTAGGTAAATTGGTTAAAAAATCGTGTTGAGCTAAATGCGCCATTTTCATGGTCATGGATAGGGCTTCAGTGACATCATGAAAAACCACAACTGCACCTGTTATCTTGCCATCCCAATTGTGTATGGGCGATGAAGAGTCTTCTATGGATACTTCGCTACCATCTTTGCATAGCAATACCGTATCTGGTCTTAGCCCCTTAACCTGGTCTTGTTCGAGTGCTAAATAAACTGGATTATGTTCAGGTGGCTGCCGCGTAGTGCGATTTACAATTTTGAACACTTTTTCAATAGGTTGGCCGTTTGATTCCTCTTTAGTCCAGCCCGTCATTTTTTCTGCGGCAATGTTTAAATAATTAATTTGGCCCAATAAATTAGTACAGATAACTGCATCACCAATCGAATTAAGCGCAATTTCAGCCCGCTCTTTTTCCTGATAAAAATTAGCTTCAGTTTTTTTAGACTGAATGATATTACGTAGAGTGAGTGGCACAATATTGCCAATAAAATGGCCTTGGGATAAATAAGCTTTAGCGCCATGCTCCACAGCTTTTTTAGCTATCGCTTCCTCATCAGTCTCACTGAGTATCACAATAGGAATATGAGGCGCAGACGCAAAAAGTTGATCAAATGTTTCGATGCCGTAGCTATCTGGTAACAACAGATCTAAGATAATGGCGTCAATCCCATGATTTTTGAGTCGTACAATTGCAGACGAAAGTTTTGTTAAACACTCTACGTTAAATTCGCCACCTTCTTTTTGATCTAATAAATTGAGGAGATTTTCTGTGTCGTGCTTATCATCAGAAAGTATAAGGATACTGTTGTGCATATGACTACACCTTGAATATATTTAGGGCAAATTGAATAAAATTTAAATTGATCTTATTTTTGTAAAAGTCTAAGTTTTTGTAAAAGTGGTTTTTCACTAAAGAATTGATATTAAAAATGTTAAATGATTTAGTTTAATTGTTCATTTTATTGGTCATTAAGTAAGATGTCTGTGCATCAACGTACATTACACATCAACTAATACAAAATGAAAGCGACTAGCGGGCTATTGCGTGAAAAGAGGGTAGTAATCGGTCGAATTCATTTTTTACGACTTGGTAGCATTCACACACCCTCCTTTCTAGACCAGGTCTATCAATGATATTAATTTTGCCTCGGTTGTAATTAATTAGACCTGCGCGCTGAAGTTTGCCTGCTGCTTCAGTTACACCCTCACGCCTAACGCCTAGCATATTAGAAATTAATTCTTGCGTCATGACTAATTCATCACTTGATAATCTATCTAAGCTAAGAAGTAACCAGCGACAAAGCTGCTGTTCAACAGTGTGGTGACGATTACATACGGCAGTTTGTGCCATTTGTGTAATGAGGGCTTGAGTGTAGCGAAGCAATAACCGCATAACAGGGCCAGCACGATTAAACTCGTCTTTTATAAGTTGAGCTTTAAGTTTATAACCGTAGCCTGCGCTTTGTACTACGGCACGGCTAGGGGTCGTTTCTCCACCCATAAATAATGAAATACCTAGTATGCCTTCATTACCCACCACTGCAATTTCAGCCGAAGCGCCATTTTCCATGACAAATAACAAAGAAATAATAGAGGTAAGTGGAAAATATACGTGTTTGAGTTGACCACCAGATTCATAAAGTACTTGGCCCAACGGCATTTTTACTAACTCTAGTCCAGAGAATAATCTGTCATATTCGGATTTGAGTAACGCATCTAGCAGATGATTTTGCCGAGGGTTATATAATTCAGTCATTCGTTTATCCTTGATCTATATAATTTAAGCCTTAGCAAATTTCTATAGCAGAAAAATTTAATATTAATTTTAATTGTATAATTTTCATTTTGCATATTATGTTCGGTAGCACACACAGGAATTTATTTGAGATTTATGTGTGTTGTCGTACAGAGCCTAATAATATGAGTCATTAATCTATATTTTGCTGAATAAAATATTCAGTCATGAGAAAATATTTAATGATCCATTACGATAGGAGTTTTATTATGAGTAAAGAACAGAAAAGTAACAAAGCAGATAAAAAAGAACCAATTAGATCACCTAAAGAGAAAAAATCTGATAAAAAAGCTAAAAAATAAGCTCAAAAACTTTTAAAGTTTTTGCGTTTTGCAAATTTTAACTACTGAGTATTCAGTAGGTCGATTTTAACAATAAGCTTCCCAAAATTTTTGCCTTCTAACAAACCAATAAATGCTTGGGGAGCATTTTCAAGCCCTTCGACAATGTCTTCTTTAAATTTTATTTTGCCTTCATTTATCCAAGTGCTCATTTGATGCGTGAATTCTGAATATTTGTCACCATAATCATCAAAAATAATAAAACCTTGAATTTTGAAGCGCTTGGTCAAAATCATGCGCATTAATGTTGCTGATGCAGCATTGCTTTTAGCGGGGTTTGAGTCATTGTATTGAGAAATTAAACCACATACTGGAATTCGTGCTTTTGCATTAAGCAAAGGTAAAACCGCTTCAAACACTGCGCCACCAACGCTCTCAAAATAGATGTCGAACCCTTGGTGAGCTTTATTAGCATGCGCAGCTTTTGATAATTGCTCAGCAAAGTCAGCGGCGTGATGATCAATGCATTCATCGAAACCTAGCTCTTCTTTGACATAAAGGCATTTTTCAGTACCACCTGCAATTCCAATCACGTAGCAGCCTTTAATTTTTGCGATTTGCCCAACAACAGCACCTACCGCACCACTGGCTGCTGCAACCACTACCGTTTCGCCTGATTTTGGTTGGCCTATATCTAACAAGCCCATATAAGCGGTAAATCCAGGCATGCCTAACACACCAAGGTTTAGCGAAGAATGTGCGTAATTACCTTCTGAATCTCTATTTAGTTTAATAATATTTTTACCATCTGAAAGCGCGTACTCTTGCCAGCCATTGGCACTTAATACTAAATCGCCTTGTTTAAAATCTGGGTTTAGTGAGGTTTCTATTATTGAAATTGTGCCGCCGAGAATTACATCTTCTATGGCTAGCGACGCGGCATAGGAGGGCGCATCACTCATGCGCCCACGCATGTAGGGGTCAAGTGATAAAAATAAAGTGCGTAGTAATATTTGGCCAGTGTTTGGCACTGGCACTGTACCTGTTTCAATACGAAAGTTATCTAAAGTTGGTTTGCCAGTAGGTCGTGAGTTCATCACAACCCTTCGATTACTTGAGTTACTTAAAGGCATATTATTGACTTCAATCAAAGTCGAAAAAGAAGATAAATTCATGACGATTTCCTATTTTAGATGCTTAATATTGGGTATTAAACACTTTGTCTAAAACGCCACTAGTGACGCCATAACAACAATCTTTTTTATATTTTTTAGATTGTTTAGCAATGAGTTCATCAGCTTGGTGATGCAACTGGTGGTGTAGAAAATGAGAAGTTTTCCGTTGCTTTAGCCAAGCATTATTAATGTGCCAGTGATGAATAGCATGATGCGTTAGTGCATAGGCAAAATAACCAATTAACACACCCAACGTTAATGCACATGCCCGCCAGACATTCATTAACCACAATGACGGTACAAAAACTAATACAAGAATGAGCATTGCACTAAGAATTGTGGGTGCACAAATGAGTGCAGTTGGCCTTTTGTGATGCGTTGCATGCCATTGGCTAAAAGGCGCTATGCCGTGCAAAACAAAACGGTGTAACCCATACTCTATAAAAGTCCAAAATACCAAACCACAAAATATCAATAAAATAATGTCCAAGTTTGGTGCTTGTGGTTTAGCGAACATTAAAAACCACGACAATGAAATAATAGATAAACCATACAGGACAAAGTCTGCAATATAGGCAGGTTTGCTATGTTCTAGCTTAAAAACTTCCATGAATTTCCTTTAATAATAAATGAACAGTAATCAAACAGTTAAAGCTCGTAAGTGATGCTAACTGGTGTTCGGAGATACACTATAACTAATTGATTGAGTAATCTGTGCGCCAACGTACATACATTGTGAGATGCAAGGCACATCTTGTAGTTATTCACTTTTATTTTTAAAGAGTCGTAAATGCCATATTCACTTAATAAAAAGCGTTTGCTAAGACATTGGAATCGTTGATTATGCTGACAGCCATCATATTCAACAGTGGCTCATCATCTCTTAAATTCGGTTTATATAGCTTTGAGCCTGCACTCAGCGAATTGCAATCTATTAAAAATACCAAAGTCACCATGCTGTTAAAAGGAGAGTTGGAATTTGATTCTGACAGTGAGCGGATGGCGCATTCAAGCGAAGCGCGTTTAAATCATGAGTTTAATCAGGCTAAATTAACGATATTAAATTCAAAATTTAAAGTGTTAGCTTCCGAGACAATTAGCATCAACAATCTGTTAGATGCGGCCCATATTATTGTCAGGCGATTTTCAGACTTTAATATGCCAGCACCCGTTGTGATAGGGCATAGAGTTGTACATGGTGGCGCTCAACTACGTCATCACTGTTTAATAAATGATGAAGTATTACAACAACTTAAACTCGCTTGTGCCTTTGCACCTTTGCATAATAAAAACGCTTTATCATTAATCAATATTACAAAAACTATTTTTCCTCATCTGCCACAAGTGGCGTGTTTTGATACAGTTTTTCATGCAGAAATGCCATTAGTTGCGCGCATGCTTCCAATATCTAAAACACTACAGTCAGATGGCTTACAGCGTTATGGATTTCATGGGCTTTCTTGTGAATCTATTATTGAACAGCTTGGTGATGAAGTTCCAGAAAATTTAATTATTGCGCATCTTGGCCATGGTGCCAGTGTTACAGCAGTAGAAAATGGTCAATCAATTGATACGAGTATGGGCTTAACCCCAACTGGTGGCTTAATGATGGGCACACGCAGTGGTGATATAGACCCAGAAATTCTGGTCTATTTAATGCGTGAGAGAAGATTTGATGCAACTATGCTTGAGACTTTAATCAATCAACAATCAGGCCTTTTAGGAGTGTCTGGTGTAAGTGGTGATTTGCGTGAGTTGCATAAAGTGGCTAATGAAAACCTAGAGGCTCAATTAGCAATTGACATGTTTTGTTACAGTGCAGCTAAGCAAGTAGCAGCGATGATTACAGCACTCAAAGGCCTAGATATGATTGTATTCACAGGAGGAATTGGGGAAAATGACTATCTAGTGAGATTTACAATATGTCAATCACTAATCTGGGCTGGCATTATGCTAGACAAAGCATTAAATCAATCTTTAGTTAACCATTCTAAAAATAATTATAGTCAAAACAATGTGATTAGTAGTGTTGCTTCTAAATGTGAAGTGCGTGTAATTACTTCGCAAGAGGATGAGCAGATTGCCTTCCACACAACAACATTATGGCAAACTTTCGCTTCACCTTACCTGCAAGAAAATTAACAACATCGGCTTTAGTTTATAAAAACCTCGCTCTTGATTATTTGTACGTCAACGTACAGACATTTGCTTTGCCAAAGCGCACTTTATAACCTCATAAATAATTGTAAATTGAGATTGAGATGGCTTACCAATGTGTAAATCCACGCAAAAATGAATATTCAAAAGTTTATTACAACCGATTGTTTTATTCAATGGAGCAAATTGATGCTGCAATTTAACTTTGAGCTCAGCCAAATGGATGATGGCGAATCACCTAATGACAATATTGAGGAATACGCAAACATGACTTCAACTATAAATACTTCAATCACGGTAGAAAAACCAGTTTGGTTTGTTACAGGCTGTTCAAGCGGTTTTGGCCAGGAGTTGGCTCAATATTTATTAACCCTTGGTTATTCAGTTGTCATTACAGCACGTGATATCAATGATTTGAAAGATTTAGCTGTAGAGGGTAATGTATTAGGTAACGCTTTAATATTGACCTTAGACGTGACCGATCAAAACCAGATAGATGCTGCAATTAAAGCTACGATAGACCGGTTTGGGCGCATTGATGTGTTAGTCAATAATGCTGGAATTGGCTATTTTGCAGCAGTAGAAGAGAGTGAAGAAGATCAAATAAGACGCATGTTTGAAATTAACTTTTTTGGGCTTAGCAAAATGATACATGCAATGTTACCCAGCATGCGTAAACAACGCAAAGGTGCAATTATTAATTTATCCTCAATAGGTGGCTTATGTGGCTTCCCAGCTTTAGGTTATTACAACGCCACAAAATTTGCAGTTGAAGGCCTATCGGAAGCGCTATGGCAAGAAGTTGAACCGCTGGGCATTAAAGTCATGCTAGTTGAACCAAGCGGGTTTCGAACCGATTGGGCAGGGCGCTCTGCAAATGAAAGCAAACTGCAAATTGATGACTATGCAAGCACTGCAGGCGTTTCACGTGGCAATGTGCGTGCTATTTCTGGCAAACAATCTGGCGACCCTAAACGGGCTGTTAAAGCTATCGTCAATACGATTGAATCGCCAAATCCGCCACATCGCCTTTTATTAGGTAAAGATGCATTTAAGGCCGCTACTAAAAAGTTAGAAACGTTGCAAAAGGAGTTTGCTGCGTGGGAAGTGGTTTCTGTTGGCGCAGATTTTCCTAATGATTAGCGTATAGAACACGCTTAATCATTTTTTGGTTAAATAATATTAATCTTTATGCTCGTTGCCGTACAGACTCGTTTTTGCTCCGGCGTTAATCTAGACTAGCTAGTAATTAATTGATTACTTTAGCCCCTATTTAAGAAAGGTTTTTATCATGAATACAACACAAAAATTAACTTTAACGACAATAACTTTATCCGTGTTATTAGCAACTAGCGGCTGCGGTGGCATGACCACAAGAGACAAAAGCACAGCGGTTGGTGCTGGCGTTGGGGCGGTTGGTGGCGCAATTTTAACTGGTGGCGGGGTTCTCGGCACTGTTGGCGGAGCTGCCGTTGGTGGAGTTATTGGTAATCAAGTAGGTAAAGACAAAAAGAAATAGTCTTACTAAATTTAGAAGTTTAATTCAGGCTTAAATTCAGAGGCTTAATTTGTGGGCTTAACTTATGGGTGTTTAACATGAAAGCATTGGTATACAACGGGCCACATTTGAAAAGTGTAGAGGAGCGGCCCAAACCAACACTTGAGCAACCCAGTGATGCCATCATCAAAATAACCAAGACCACTATTTGTGGAACTGATTTGCATATACTTAAAGGTGATGTTGCCACTTGTAAGCCCGGTACTATATTAGGTCACGAAGGCATAGGAATAGTAGACTCTATAGGTGTAGGCGTAACCTCTTTCAAAGTGGGTGAGAAGGTGATTATTTCATGCATTAGTGCATGTGCACGTTGCGATAACTGTCGCAAGGGTATGTATTCGCATTGTTTAAACGGTGGTTGGATTTTAGGCAATACAATAAACGGCACACAAGCAGAATTTGTGCGCATTCCATATGCAGATACTAGTTTGTACCATATTCCTGAGCATGTAGATGAAGAAGCTTTAGTCATGCTCAGCGATATTTTGCCTACTGGTTTTGAATGTGGTGTGTTGAATGGCAAAGTGCAAGTGGGCGCAACAGTTGCCATTATAGGCGCAGGGCCAATTGGTTTAGCCGCATTACTCACAGCCCAATTTTATTCCCCCTCTAAAATTATCATGGTTGATTTGGACGATAATCGGCTCAAAATAAGTGAGAAATTTGGAGCAACTACTACCATTAATAGTAGCCGTAATGATGCAACTAAATTGATTATGTCGCTAACAGGTGGGCTAGGCGTTGATACTGCCATTGAAGCCGTAGGTATTCCAGCCACATTCAAATTATGCGCAGATATTGTTGCAGCGGGCGGCACTATTGCCAATATTGGAGTGCATGGCTGTAAAGTTGATTTGCACCTAGAAAAGCTTTGGTCTCAAAATATCACCATAAAAACACGTTTGGTGGATACTATTTCTATTCCAATGTTACTAAAAACTGTATTGGCAAAACGCATTAACCCCAAACTATTAATTACACACCATTTCAAACTTAGCCAGATAATCGAGGCTTACGATACGTTTGGTAGTGCCTCTAAAACCAAGGCATTGAAGGTAATAATTGAAGCGTAGGCTATCGTTTTTTTAAGTTTATTATCATTGAAAACTTTATTAATAAGAGTAAGTTAAATACTCCTACTAATAAATGTTAACAAACGCATTTTTAATGTGTGCATATTAGCGAATGCATAAACTCTTAATAATTGGTACCTTTATGAGTTCCATTAACGCTATCGCCTTTAGTCTCATCAACGCTACCATTATTAGTTTGTCCGCTTGTGGTGCCAATAGGCTTGTTGTTCATAGAGTTGCTATTTGAACCGCTGCGCATGCCTGAGTGCATATCTTTCATATTCACCATGCCATCGGTTTGTTTCATACTTCCAAATTGTTGTTCATAATAATTCATGTATTCATCTTTAGAGATCAACCCATCACCGTTTGTATCCATCATTTTCATATCGGCGTCGCTAGCACTTTTTTTGTGCATACGGCTTTTTTTGGACATACTTTTGTTATTGGGTACGCTATCAGTTGTTTTATTTTGTTGAACAATTTGTGGTGTTGCCGATGTCCCTAAAGCGCTTGCGTCATCGGTATTTGATGTATTAGTTGCTGCCAAAACTGAATGGGCACTTAACACTAAGGTTGCTGCAAATAGACTACAAATTAATTGTTTCATGATGTGTTCCTTTATTAATCCAAAATACTCAGTTGATTGTTACTGTCGATTGACAAACACATTTTACGGTTCAGCAGCTAATGATGTCTGTGCGGTAACGAACTTTTTAGAATAGTCAAACGGCTTATCTATCAAATTAGTTAATACTATGTTCGTTGCCATACAGACGTGAACGCTACTTAGCCATAATCTTC
>JACMMS010000035.1 GCA_014378915.1 Methylophilaceae bacterium | reverse complement strand
TGGATCCATCGGCAAACTAGAACAATCGCCAAATACAAAGCTGTCTTTTATACCTAAAGGTTTATTTTCCCAAGTCCAATTTAAACCATCTTTCTGTAAAGTAAAATGATCTGGGTAATCTTGTGCATGCGATTCCATAGTGAGTTCTAAAAAATCCCATTGCGCATCCATCATATGTGGTAAAGAATCATAGCGACCAGGGTCTTGCTCTAATGTAATCCCTTTATCGATGCATTCTGCAACATAATGCTCATCTACATCAAATGCGAACTCATTTACCGAGCCCTGCTTACCCTTACCATGTGGCTCTGTATTAACCGAGTACATATACTGATCTTCGCCAAAAGGAAACGGGAAACGTTTGATTCCTTGAGGCGAGTTGCCGTATTGATAGTCATCTCGGAAAGTTTCTTGTTTAAACACTAATGACATATTGTTACCTTAAACTTAATATTAAATATCTAACAACAAACGCTCACATTTTGCACGTGAAACACAAGGCATAATCTTTTTACATGATGCCTTTTCTGCATCCGTCAAGAAATGGTCATGATGTAACAAAGCCCCGTCTGTTTCAAGAACCTGCAGCTCACATCTGCCACACGCGCCACCGCGGCAAAGAAAGTCTGCTTCAACGCCAGCGGCTTCTATTGCCTCCAGCATGCTCATATCCGCAGGCACTTGAATCTCTTTATTTGAGCGTGCTAATTGTATTTTGAAAGGCTCACCAATAGGCGGTGCTAAAAACTGCTCAATGTGTACATGGTTTTCTGGCCAGCCAAAATTCCTAGCGACTTCCAACACCGAAACCACCATTGCATTTGGCCCACATACGTAGACATGTGTCCCCAACGGTTGATTACCTAGTAGGACTGACAAATCTAGTCGCTCGCCAACACTGTCAATATAACAATGCAATCTATTGCCACAAGTTTTATTGAGCTTTTCAGCAAATGCGCCATGTTCCGGAGCGCGAAATGCGTAATGTAATTCATAGTCGGCGCCTAGTCTTTCGAGATCGGCTATTTGTGACATGAAAGGTGTAATGCCTATGCCTCCAGCAATAAGAATATGTTTGCGTGCTTTTTTTGCAAGCGAAAATAAATTAACGGGGTAGGTAATCTTAAACTGCATTCCAACAGTCACGTTATCATGCATATACACGGAGCCGCCTCTTGATCTTTCTTGTCTCCGCACTGAGATATGATAAGCACTTGTATCCTCAGGCGAGCCCATTAAAGAATAAGGGTTGCGATGTACTCTGCCACCTATACTCAATGAAATAACAACATGACTACCGCCAGAGAATGCGGGCAAAACAGACCCGTCCTCTTTCACAAAAGTAAAGTGTTTAACTAATGTTGTCACTTGTTCAATCGCAGCAACTTTTACATCTATCGTACTCATGGATATATTTCCTCTATTTCAGGTAATACTCCAGGTGATTCAGCGTCCACCATTAGTCCCATATAAGCCCCTAGCCGACGTGAAAAGTGATCTCTTACAAACAACATACGCCCGCACCCACAACATTTCCCTATATTGGTAGTAATATCATGCGTTATCGCCTTGCAATGCACACAATAAACTGTGCGCGCTAGCGTACCAGTTAGTTCTTTCATGATGTCTGCATCTTCAATTCCGTGGGCTTTCGCACACTCTGAGACAGACCAAATAAAACTTTCGGAGCCTGCTACGTACAGTCGTAAACCCATGAACATGGTAGGCAATACATCATTGAATGCACACAATACCTCCTGCTCCGTATTGAATATCTGCAAACCTTCTGGCACGACTTTTTCAAGTGTTTTAGCATAATTTACTTTTGAACTGGGATTGTTGGCATAAAGCACGTTAATGGCTTGCTTGGGATGCTTTAGCTGAAACAGCTTTAACAAAGCCATACCCCCATCATCCTGCGTCAAAACAAGATGCGATGTTGCTTTTTCATGCCACACTAGTGAGGTGTAAACAGGTTTACTTCTAATCCAATAACCACGTTCCATAGCTAGCTCTCTTGGCTTTCTAAATCAAGTTTTAACAAGCGATACAATCACAGTATAGAAATAAAAAACTATCTAAAATTCTCATGAAGATGTACTACTTAAGTAGTAGTAAAATATCGTGTACGAAACTTCAATATCAATCAAAATTAATCACCCACAGTTTTAATATAATTGACTCATTTTTTATGTTGAAAGTTGATTATTTAGCTCTTCCTCAATATCAAAAATATCAGCCACAATGCCATATTTAGCGATAGTAAATATAGAGGCCGCAGGATCAGTATTCACAGCCACAATAGTAGGTACATGCTTCATGCCAGCCATGTGTTGAATTGAGCCAGAAACCCCCATTGCTACATAAAGTTTGCATGCGCCTACTGTTTTACCTGATTGACCAACTTGCCTAGATTTTGGCAACCAACCTGCATCGGCAATAGGGCGTGAGCAACACAAAGTTGCGCCTGCTGTTTCGGCTAACTCACGAAACTGCTCTACATTGGTTTCTTCACCAACGCCACGGCCAATCGACATAATGAACTCAGCCGTCGTAATGTCGATGTCATTGCCACCACCCAACTCGATAAACTCTTTATTTTGGCTGCGTGATTGAACCGCTGGCAAATCAAAATTACTCACTACAGGGCTAGCCTTGCCCTCTAATGGCTTAAATGCACCAGCGCGAATAGTCATTAATACACAACTTTTACTTGGAAAGTCTACTTCTACGTTCACTTTCTGATTGTATCCACCTCGTGTAGCTACTAACTCATCACCTTGATATTCAGCGATAAAAACATCCGTAGAAAACCCGCACCTCAACTTACTTGCCAGCGTTGCAGCATAACCCATTGAGTCAACTGAATGTGGAAGTAGCACTACACTAGGTTTTTTTGATTCGATTAATGCAGAAAGTGCTGCCTCAAATATGTCAGGATCAAAATCAGATACGGAAGATTTAAGCACCACAACCTCATCTACTCCATTCACTGATAATGCCTCAACATAAGCTTCTGATTGACTACCGATGACTGCCACTAGCACTTTGTCATCACTTGATTTTTTAAGGCCATGTGCAGCCGAAATCAACTCAAAGCTTACTGGGCGCAACGCATTTTGGCGATGTTCTGCAACAACTAAAATAGTGCTCATTTTTATGCTCCCTTAAATTCATTAATAATTTGAATCAATTTAGTCGCTTGCTCAGCAATCGTACCTTCAATCATCTGCGCGCGCCCTTTAGCGGGTATGTACATTCGACGCACGCGAGACATTGAGCTGCCAGCGCCTACATCGGCAGCTGATAAACCAATATCTGACAATGCCACTTCTTCAATAGGCTTGGCTGCCGCTTGTTTTATGCCTCGCAAAGATGCATAGCGTGGCTTATTAATACCAAGCTGAATAGTTAATACTGCTGGGCAATTTATTTCAACTTCTTGCAACATGCCACCTTCTAGCTCGCGGCGAATCATCGCACTACTGCTGCCTAGCTTATATTGCAAATCGGCTACTACTGCCGCATGCGGCCAGTTAAGATAGGCTGCTGTAGAAATACCTGTGGCAGAAAAGGCTTGATCTGACGATTGCACCCCTGCAAATACCATATCAGGCATTTCTTTCTTGGCAACCTCAGCTAGAATTCTGCTAATCACGATTGAATCAGAGCCTTCAATCGCGTCATCCCAAACCCTTATTGCGCGGTCAGCGCCTTTGGCTAAGCACTTACGCAAGCTTTCATCTACGCGATCAGGTCCCACAGAAACTACGACCACTTCAACTTCAGTGTCGGTTGATTCTTTTATTTTCATTGCTTCTTCAAGAGAAAAATCATCCCATTCATTTAAGTCATACAGCAAAAAATCCTCTTCTACGTCCTTTTTGTCTGCACGAATCTCAAAATCTTCATCTAATGCTGCCACTTGCTTTACTGCTACCAATATCTTCAATTTAATTTCTCCTAATTACTAATTTTTATTCCTGAGCACTATTAACTAACAATTTGTGGGCAATATGCCTAAAAGCCATAAACCTGACCTGAAAATCAGGGTCGTCGCATAAACGCCATATATCCTTCTGATTTAACTGCGGCTTTTTTATCAGCATCAATCGATGCAAATAGTACGAATCCTCAAGCAATGGCAACATAGTTTTACGTGTCGCATTAAGGTTAATAATCACACCTCTTCTAATGTCTTCTTCAGCAGAAAGCGCAAGCTTTTGCAATATCTTTTGTGGGGTGTGATGGTTATTTGCCACACCACTAAGCACATCGATATTTGTATCTCCAGCTAACAACTGCATCAAGCGTCTAGGTGTTTTTTTTTGGTACGCAACTGCTGATCTTACCCATGCGCTTTCATCTTGGGCCAATAAATCCAGCACAACAATTGGACAACGCGGGTTTCTAGCGACTGCACGCCTAACATCTGCATGTTTATCTTGTGCCAATTGTTCTAGTAATTTTTTCGGAACTCTTAAATTTCTAGCCAGCCACTGCCTTACCCAAACATCTTTATCCTTCATCAAAACTATAATACTAGTAATCGTTAAATCAAATCTTGATGCTATTGCGCGTCTAACAGCGGCACTGGAATCATGCGATAAAGAACTAAGTACTGCCTTTGGCGTAGCTAAATTGCATGCAATGCCATACCTCACAACGCTGTCAATATTACTCGACAGCTTAATCAACGTATTTTTGCTTAATCGCTCATCTTTAGCCAACTGCCTAAGCATCAATAAAGGCAAATCGCCATTTTGTTCAGCACTCTCAACGAGACATAGCGGGCAGTTCTTATGTCCTATTATTGCTGCTCGCGTGTATGCATTACCTCTAGCATAAATTAGTTCAAGTAAATTTGCAGATGCTGAAGGGTGAGCTGCCACATTTTTATCAAAAATATTGGGTATACGACTCACCAAAATGGTTAATACGCTAGCATTTGCAGAGATGTTTCTACTTAGCGATTTAAGGCCTTCAATATCGTTTTCAAATCGAGCAATACTCTCTAATATTTGTAATGGTGTATTTTGATGCTCAGCAACTAACGCTATAAAACTTAATTTTTGTTTTTTGTATTTCTCGCTCTTATAATGTTGTGATAGTGCTAGCGAGGGCGTATTAGGATTCTTTTCTATCCGAGTTAATATCGCACTATCAACATTTGCAATATCACTATTTCTAAGTACATTTTCAGAAAGCGCCTGCAACACGCTTGCTGGTGTATGTTCCCAACGCGCCAGCGAAAGCGCATCTCGTCGCTTACTAAACATTAAGCACTCTAAATCATTCCGCTCGTTAGTATTTGCTATTTCGTAAACTGCAGCAGCACAATATATATCTGCCTTTTTAATTGCTTTACTAACTAAATCCGCTTTTGATTTCAGCATCTTCATTTCAACTCAAACAAGCTATATTACTGAATGTGTCTCTACAACCATTTTTTCTTCTGCAATCTCTTTTTCCGGAAAGTCATATTCCATACATTCATCAATCAGCTCTATGAGCTCACGCACAATAAACTTGCCTTCGTAGCCTGATGTTTTTAGCGCATCTTCAAACATTGTCAGATCTTTTGGGCATGAAACGACAAATATCTGTAGTCCCTCTATGACTGCTGCTTCTTTCATACGATTTTGCGAAGGCTTTTCAATACCAACTGGATCAGGTATCCAGATACGACCACCGCCAGCACCGCAGCAGAATGAGTTGTCTTTAGTACGTCCCATTTCTACCAATTCACAGCCCAGCATTTTAAGAATATCGCGTGGTGCATCGTAGCCTTTATTGAATCGGCCTAAATGACAAGGGTCGTGAAAAGTGACCTTGTAATTAAGTTTTTTAGCCAATGGCAATCTGCCATCTTCAATTAATTTTTTAACTACGGTGCTGTAATGTTGTATTTCGTAAGTACCTCCAAAATCAGGATACTCATTGCGTATGGTGTTATATGAATGGGGATCTGTGGTAACTATTGATTTAAATTGGCAGTCATCCAAAGATTGAATATTGGCCGTCGCTAGGTATTCATACAAACCTTCTTCGCCCACGCGTCGTACATCATTGCCAGCATTTAACTCACCCTCAAACAGCAAACCGAAATCAACGCCTGCTTTTTTCATTAGTCGAGCAAAACCTTGTGTTACCTTTTGATTACGAGGGTCAAATGAAGCGTAATCTCCTACAAACCAAAGAAAATCGACAGGTTCTAAACGTGCATCTTTAATTCTAAACGGGAGCTCTTTCACCCATGATGCCCGTTTGCGTTTAGATTCGCCGAACGAGTTACCCGTTTTATGAATGGTTTGCAGAGTTTTTTCTAACAGCGGATCCATCTCACCCGCTTCAACCAAGTTGCGACGCATTTGCACAATGATAGGCACATGCTCAATAGCAACTGGACAAATTTCTACGCAGGCCAAGCAAGTGCGGCACGACCATAATGTTTCCATAAATACTTGGCCAATGTCTTTACCGTGAATATCCAGCTCGGCTTCTTTCGGCAGCTCCTTGGCGTTAAGGGTATGATTCGCAAATTCTCGAAGTGACAAAATAACGTCTCGCGGCGAGAGCGGCGCGCCAACCGCATTGGCAGGACAGGCTTCTTGGCAACGACCACACTTGGTACAGGCATCAAGATGTAATAGATTTTTCCAAGTTAAATCGGTAATAGTTTTGTAACCAGCCACCTTTTGCTCATCAGGTACTCGAGGCAGGCGTCTGCCAGCAAGTGGGTCCTTAAACATTAGCGAAGCAGCAGCGGTAAAAATATGCTTAATTTTTGTGTAAGGGATAAACGCAATAAATGTGAGCGATAACAAACCATGAAACCACCACAATCCTAAGCGCAGCGTACCAGCCCCCTCAGGTGTGAAACCTACAAACTTCATTATGTGCGCTATCAAAGCGCCTACTGGGGACCAAATCCGATAATCCCAGACGCTGGGCCTTCCACTCAACCATACTAAACGGGTGGCTTCGAGAATGAAACCAGTAACACCGATTAAAATGAACGACCACAAAAAAGCCCAGTCTTCACGTCGATATTCGCTTCTATCAATATCAGCACCGCCAAGTTGCCTATCCACTCTTTTGTAATCGAGCTTGGGAAGGTGCAACCATTTACGACGGTACATCATGTAAATTAAGCCGCCAATTAGACCTAATCCTGCTAAATCTAATACTAAGGAAAACCACAGATAAAAATTACCGTACCAAAAACGGACCCCGATTAACGGCTCGATAATATCATACTCTAAAGTAATAGTAGAAGTGCCTATGAACAACAGCACAAAACCCAAAAAAATTAAACCATGTGCACGGCCTGCACTTTTATCGCGGCGTACCAAGGTGCGATGGGTTGCCATAGTTTTAACCATATCGATAAATCGATGCAACAGCTCACCCCAAGAGCCATCTGGCTTGCCACGGCGATACTTACGAATCTGAACATAACAACCATATATAAAAACAGCTATTGAAGCATATCCAAATGCATAGAATAGATGTATTGCTTGTGGATGAAAATTCTCAAACAATATCCTAGTAACTTCTTTTGGATTATTCATTTATGTTCACTTTTTAAGTGTTGAAAATGGCCGCCACTCTGATTTGTGACGACCATATTCAGCGAAACTAGACTTTGTACTCGATCTTGAAGGTGCCACCAGGCATATGAGGAGTGCCCCAAACAGCGACCTCGCGTTTGTAAGGCAATGCAATCTGCGGATTTGCTTCTTCAATCTCACGCGCTACACGATGCCCTGCAAAGGTTGCATCAGCAATTAATCGCGGAGCCTCAGCATCGCCTACTAAGTAAATACCCTTAATGTCGTTTTTAGCCCATTCTGATTCGCGTGCTTTCAATTCTTTCCATAGTGCATCTTCAGAATGTCGCCCAGTTACTAGAATCAATGAATCAAACTCTAACCAACGATGCGTATTATTTGCATCGCGAGGAGAAACGCCAGGGCCACGATAGCTACGTTTTGAGCCATCACCCCAAATATTGTAGATTTCAAGACGGCCTTTCTCAATTTTAGAGCAAAAATGATCGCCAATTTCTTCCACATGCAGCTCATGCAAACGACGCATCATGTTTGGATATTCAAGCGTAAAGTGCATATAATTTGCTAAATGCACACCAGAAACTATAGTCACTTCATGACCTTCTAAGGCCATTTTTTCAGCCAAACTTGGTGCCATAAAATAGGTATCTGCATTTAGAATCACGACACGTTTACCAATTTTCTTTTTGCCAGCAAATATCTGCTCTGGTGTTAATTGATCAGGTTGTGTAGCGTCCGCTCCAGAAATGGCTTCATGCGTTAAGCAGTTGTTGCCATCCGTATTCCATGTTGAGCCTGTAGCAATAATCACCTTATCGGCACCGTATTCCAAAACTTGGTCTGCTGTCATGGCTTTTTGGCCTAATGCAATCTGACTTTCTTTGTTCTTTTTCACTAGTTTATTAATCTGAGTTTCGCGATAGTCACGGTGGTAGCTCCACTCACCTAATCCAGGCAATGTTGATACAGTATTTAAATGACCTCCAATTTTTTCTGCTGAATCATACAGGT
Organism: Methylophilaceae bacterium; assembly: GCA_014378915.1. Taxonomy (GTDB): domain Bacteria; phylum Pseudomonadota; class Gammaproteobacteria; order Burkholderiales; family Methylophilaceae; genus JACMMS01. The sequence goes on along the minus strand of JACMMS010000035.1, from coordinate 6,240 downwards.
GAACGGTGTAACCACTTTCCATTAATACACGTGCCGCTTCCGAACCCGAGGGGCCAGCACCAACTACTAGTACAGAATCTTTAGATTTTGTTTTAGGGAATTTTTCAGGATGCCAACCACGGCGATATTCTTCACCTGCAGTTGCATTTTGCGTACAAATCATTGGTGGTCCGCCAATTTCCCAACGAGAAATACATACATTACAGCCAATACAAACACGTATATCATCATATCGACCTTGCTCAATTTTCATTGGCAAGAATGGGTCAGAAATTGAGGGTCGCGCACAACCAATGATATCGGCATAGCCTTTGGTCACAATTTCAGTCATTTTTTCAGGATCAACAAACCGACCTACACCCAATACTGGCTTTTTTGAAACCTGTTTTACAAATTTAGTCCAAGGCACTTGATGACCTTGTTGAGTGAAACGCGATGGTCCAGCATCTTCACCCCATTCAGCAATATCGCCAATATCCACGTCCCATAAATCAACCAATGGGTCTGCCAGCTCAACAAACTTGATACCATCCACTTCAACTTCAATTTGGCTTGGACCATAAATAGTATCAACGGCGAAACGCGTTGCAATTGCACATTCAGAACCCACCGCATGCTTCACTTTTTCTAGCGTTTCTAACCAGAAACGTGCGCGATTCGCTAATGAGCCGCCATATTTATCAGTGCGCTTATTGTAATAAGGATTGAGAAACTGCAAAGGTAGATAAGAGTGTGCGCCATATACATACACAATGTCGAACCCGGCATCGCGTGAGCGTTTTGCAGCATCTACATAATATTGCTGAACCTGAGCGATGTCACTCAAATCCATCTCTTTACAATAAGTCAGCGTTTCAAACTCTGATGCATATTGGCTTGGACCACGTGGCGTAGCTCGTGATTCCAGATTTGGTGCATGAGCCCCTCCATACCAAAGTTCAACGCCAGCTAAAGCGCCGTATTTGTGCACCTCATCAGTCATAGCTTTAAGGTTACGCACATCGCCCTCATCCCAAATGCGAGCAGATAAACGGTGCGTGTCATCCGATTCTGGGCTGATAGAACAATATTCAGTGTTCATCGCAGCCCAGCCACCTTCGGCCTTCATAGAGCGGTGAGCAGCCTGAAAACCCGGCTTATCAGAACCTGCGCCAATGCAATGTGGCACTTGGTAAAAACGGTTGCGTAACGTTTTTGGACCTATTTGAATGGGTTCAAATAAAATATCATGTTTTGGATCGCGTGCCATATTACTCTCCGGTTATATTAGAATTTGTATATACGATATTTTACTGATTAACCAATAATAAACAATAATACGCATGGGTTACTACTTAGGTGTTAGTTATTCAATGTAAAATAATATCCAGCATCGAGTTAGTAATAAAAGAATGGGCAAGGAATTCAATCCATGCCCATAAATTTTCTTAGAAGCAGTATTTAAAGCTTTACAAACTGTGCATATACCAAACCAGCACTACGGCTGCAACTAAAGCTACATAAGGCAACACACCTGCTTTTTTAGATGTACTTGAATCATCACCAGAAATATATAAGTCTTCAAGCATTTGTTTAGGGAAGCTACCTTTATCCTGAACATAATGGCGATAAATAAATACAGGAATGATCAAGGATGCAAATATCAGCCCTGTTTTCAATGTCCCCACACCCCAAACGTCTGCTCCCAAACCCATAATTGCCAAGTTGACAAACCCAAGAATTCCACCCAAAGCTAATATAATGGTGGGTGCTTTATATGGACGTTCCCAATTTGCACGATCCATACGGTGTATCCAACCAGAATTCAAGTTAAGGAAGTTGAAAATAATATAACCAATATTAGATGCTGCAAGCACGAATACATAGTCTGACATCAACAATAATATCAAATTGAAACAGAGGTCTGTCCACATTGCCCTTGTTGGTGCACCATGATCATTTACATGAGATAAATATTTTGGCAACCAACCATCAACTGATGCTTGGTATAGCGTGCGTGATGAGCCGGCCATTGAAGTCATAATTGATAGCAGCAACGCGAGTACCATCATAATCACTATAATATTGCCGATAAAAGCATTACCACCCAATATTTTAGAAAAAGCTGCAGCAATGCCCATTCCGCTATAAATTGAAGGTTCTAACATGCCATCATATACAGCTGGAGAAGTGACTGCGCCTGCAGCATTTACTATTGCTGGCGTTACCATATGGCCTAAACCTAGATGTCCTTGAAAGGCAATTGGTACCAGTGTAAATACCGCAACACAAAGTAAGCCTGAATAAAAAATCGCCTTGAATGTATCAGTTTTCGGGTTTTTGAATTCACGTGTATAACAAACCGCCGTTTCAAAACCGTACGTGGACCAAGCTGCAATGAAAAGCCCGCCTGCCATCAACTTCCAACCTTCTAAATTCCACACACCGTCAATCACATTGCCCGCTGCATCGTGAGCAAGTGGTGCAAGTGGGAAAAAATTAACGGACGGTACATCACCGGTTAATAATGGAACTATACCAATGAGCATTAATGGCACTAGTGCGATTATACCTAGAATCATTGTCGTCTTAGCTGAGCGTAAAATACCGCCATGCTGAACTGCGAACACTGATAGTAAAAGAGCGGCCCCCAAAACGAAAGTAGCATTAATTCGCAAAACCAAACCATCTTTTATGCTGCCGAGATCCATTAAAGTAATTTGCCAGGTATTGATAGCTGCATCTGGCGCAAATAATGCGCTTAGCAAATAGCCTGCTGCTAAACCCGACCCAATGGCCAGTACTGGTGACCAAGCAAACCAGTTACACCATACCGACACTGGTGCTACAAATTTACTATACTTTACCCATGCAACAGCGCCGTAAATTGATGCGCCGCCAGACTTATGTGGAAACAAACCCGCAATTTCAGCATAAGTAAACGCTTGTATAAAGCCAAACGCAATAGAAATGGCCCAAATCATCCAAGCTGGCTTTCCTACAGTTGCCGCAATAGCACCAATTGAAAACAAAACAAGTGCAGGAACGCCACTTGCTACCCAGAACGCCCCTTGCCAACCAATCTTTCTTTGCAGCGTTTCAGTTGCATGCTCAGCTCCGGAAGCTGATATTGTATTTGTGCTCAATTTAAGTCCCCTTAATTTTAAAAATTTCTAACCTTACTTGGTTGATACCTTATCATGGCTCAACAACATGAATATCCTTACTAGTAAACAAGTTTAATGTGTGAAGCAATGCTATTTAATGCACTTTCCACAACAATTACAATTTGATGACAATCACCAATTCACCACAATTATCACAATAGATTACTACTTAAGGGGTAGTAGATAATTTGAAATTCTTTTACGAATATCTTTATTTTTTAAAAAACTAGATACTACTTTTTGATTACTCCTTCAATATAGTTTTGAATTAGTGGCTTATCATTTAAGATAAAAGGTCTAAAAATGGGTAAAACTATCAATGTATAGTCAATATTTTTCCGGAAACTATTAATAACAATGCATCAGCTCTCAAACCCCAACATCTCACACCATTCCTTATATGACTTAATTGGTGGAGGAGAATGCATGTCAACTGCATTAGACAATATCGGGATAGTACCCTCTATGAAGGACAAGCTTATGAGCAACTTTACCGTTATTGCTCAGCTGCTAGTAAATCTTAGTGATTAACAACCTCTAATCTATCTTATCAATTTTATGCAAAATAATTCCCCAGTTGATTCCTTACTAACGATTGCACTACACAAATATTATGGTCGTAACCAACGCTGGGGATTTATGTGGGCGTTATGGACTGCCTTATTGTGGGGTGCTTGGTATGTGCCTGCTACAGCACTCTGGTTTGAACATCCTTATGTAGATATTCCATTACATCAACTATCTTTACGATTAGCTGCTACAGCAGTAATGGTATGGATACATGCAATAGTTGTTTTCTTTTTCTTAATACTTTGGAATGTAATGTTAGGGAAGACCAAAGACTACCTCCGTACGATTGTGCGCTTTCGAAAAATTTCCAAATGGTATGCCCTCGCATCACTTTGTGGCGGCCCTTTAGCTATTTTTGGCTCATATATGGCCATGGGGTTTGTTGGGCCAGTATTTGCTGCAATCTCATCATTATTTTATCCAGTCATAGGTGCCATCATCGCAAGGCTTTGGTACAAAGAAAAAATCTCTAAACGCGCTGCGATTGGCATGTGTATCATTATTTTTGGTGGTGTAGTGATTTATGGTCCTAGCCTATTTGGCGAAATGGATGCAAGCAATCCAAATGCATGGCTAGGCTATGTAGGTGGCATAATGTCAGCGATTGGCTGGGGCTCAGAGGGGGCTGTTGCAGGACGTGCAATGGATGTTTCTGACCCAGATGTTGGCATTCATTGCCGCTTCTCTTTTGAAATATTATTTTGGGGTTTACTCATATTGCCTTTTCTTTCCACATATACTGATTTACCCATAAAAGCGCTGATTGTTGATACTCTTACGCAAGGCAAAGCCATGTTATGGATAGTGCTTGCAGCAGCTTGTCATGCCTATTGTTACACAGCCTTTTATAAGAGCTTTAGCCTAATTGGTGTAGGTCGAGGTGAAGCAATTGGCAACTTATATGCTGTTTTTGCACTTATATTCATTGCTGCTTTTACGTTACAACTACCTCAATGGTATTTCATATTAGGTTTAGTTTTTACCGTATTAGGTAGTTTTGTGATGTTCAGCGAACCGGCAGAATCTGTTGCTGAGCTACGCGACAATAACGATACTAAAATGCATTTATGAAAATACATCAGAAAGGATTTTTATTAGTCACACTCAGTAAGTCAGAAGGAATGTGGGATTACCAAATGATCGAAAAAGTTTTTGAAGATTACGCCGAATCTGGTGACTTCAAAGAAAAGACTTTACGCATTGCGTTAGATGAACTATCGGCAGCTGGATTAATTAAGCGTATTGAAAGCAAACTCGAAACAAAGAATGATAAGGAAAAGTTGCTATTTAAATATCAAATATCAGATTTTGGAATGTCAAGAATGTTAGATACTGGATTAGTTTTACCATAACAATATGAGAAAAAATGATGAGTGACTTTTGGGGTTATGCTAGTGCAGATACGATTGCAATTATTATTATTAGTGGATTAAGTCTAGCTTGCCTAATTTGTGCAAGATTATTTATTCAAAACCATGAGTAAATCTTCCAGCTGGATTTGATTTAAGCTTCTAAAGCTTTGACTCGTTTTCGATAGCAAATACAAAAATGTTAAAAGCACTTTTAGCCTTACTGGAGTTCATCAGACTTGGAATAACTGAGGCCGATTTAGTTGAAAAGTGCCTTGATTTACAATACAAAGCTGGCATTGATGGGTATTGGTGTAAGTCTCTACCAGCGCTTGTATTGACTGGCAATCATACTACATTAGCAATTTCATCTCCCCAATATAATCCAAGTAATGTACCAATTCAAGAGAATGACCTAGTAACTATCTACTTAAATCCATCAACGGCTAGTTATTGTGGAGACTATGTATGCTCCTTCTATGTTGAAAATGGAGTTGCTAGACACTCACCATTATTTAATCAAGAATTTATAGCAGGAGCGCATGCACTAGGTCATCTGCATGCTATGTTAATAGAGGTTGCACATATAGACATGACCTTTGAAGAACTGTATCAATTAATACATAAAAAAACGAACGATTGGGTTTTGAACAGTTGGACCATCTCGTGCACGGAGTGGAGAAAGATATGCTCCATCTAGAATTTATTGCATTTGATGTAACACGCACACTTGAGGATGCCGAGTTATTCACTCTTGAGCCGCAAATTCGCTTACCGGGTGTGCGTTATGGGTTCAAACACGAAAGCATTTATTATTTCATAAATAATAAGCTAGGAGAGTTGTAGGACTACAAGTAAAGCTCTAAAAAAAAAGATAGCTAAGTTGCACCAACAAACTCTACAACTTCCAATCCAAAACCCCCGGGGGGTGGGTGTAAATAATTTTGTGTAAACGTCCTTTTGCAGGAAACTGCTATTTTCTGAAATGGATTAAAAATGACCTTACCCAAAGCTTTACCCAATGATTTAATTGATAGCCTGCTATCGAACTACAAGAAGCCAGAAGACCTGATCGGTGAGAATGGCCTTCTCAAACAACTTTACTATTGCGCTCGTTGAACGTGCGCTGCAAGCGGAAATGGCAGAGCATCTTGGTCACAATAAGCAGGCGCCTG
>JACMMS010000034.1 GCA_014378915.1 Methylophilaceae bacterium | reverse complement strand
TTTGGTTTGATGTGTATGGCTTACAATCTCAACCGTGGTGTAGCGATTCAACGGGATTTGCAGACTAGGTAGGATGGTTGCGTTTAACGGCAGGTAATTTGGCTTAAGTCGCCCTATTGTTGGCAGAAATGCGCTAAATAAAGACGGTATTAAGAGAAAACGACTCAGGAATGAGTGCATTTAAATTTTAAAATGGAAATTGACCAAAGTGCTCACGTTTGAATGCTGCGTGCAAAGGTCTCTATTTAGCTAAACGATTAAAAATGTATCTAATTATTTTGTCAATAACCTAAAGAAATTAGAAGTGCGGCCGTTTAAAGTTAAGCGAGTAAATGAATTACTTCCTAATTAAAAAACATAAGTTTGAATCAAATGTGATTAATTATTCATTGATTAATTTTATTTAATAAGCCTTTAGTTATCTAAATTAATGGAGCATGTTCATGACTAAGTTGACAAAAATACTTTAACCGCAGCAGTTTTAGCTTTTCAATAATGAATGTGTACGCAGCAGAAATATGTAAAGTATCGATGATGATCCATAGATGCTACGAAGAAGGCAGTTCAGAAGCAATAGCAGCGCATGAAAGGTGATGCAGTAGCTGAAGTCACTGCTAAACGTAAAACTGAAGCAAGTGAGTCTGATGCAAAAAAGTAATAAAGTAGTAGAGAAATAATTAGTCAATTAAATCTAGTGTTCTTTTAACCTTTTACACATCAAAAACCGAATCTCTCCATATGGTCTACTAATTTAAATATTGGTAGACCATTTTTTTGCTTATTTTTTAGTTAAATGAGGATTGCCATATTGAAATTAAGCTATTTTCACCGCCCTGCTCTCCACTTTATATATCTAAAACAGCCAGGAAAATAATACCTTGAAAAACATCAAGGTTTTGTAATGGGTGTCGTAAACTTTAATAAGCGCATGATGAATTTAATAGTTTGTATATTAATGGGCACTAAATACCAGCCAACACAAATTTAAACCTATCAAACATCAATTTTGAGTAATTAAAACCTAAGTTTGCTATTAAGTAATGGAAGTTTAAAAAATGACAGTTGCTAAACGTATGTATTTATTAATGCTAATTGTGGCATTAGGCATTACATCCCTTGCGGGGGTTGAGATATACCAAATCAAGCGCGTGTATGACATCGCAAACTATTCAAACGTCAATTCGATTCCAAGTATTTTAGTATTAGATGAGGGTTTAAAAAAATTTGAATCGATAAATAGCTTGATTTGGCAGCATACGATTAATACCGACAACACAAAAATGTCGGCTATTCAAATAAAATTAGCAGATACGCATAAAGCATTAAACACAATATTATTAAAATATGAAAATGAATTAATTACTAACGATGCAGACTTAACTCTACTCAAAAAAACCAAAGCAGTATTGGCTGAATATGATGTAATTGCAGGCGATGTTTTAACCAAATCACTCGCTAATAAAAAAAATGAAGCTCGTGAAATTCTCCTATCGCGCCCTAGTTCCTTAGAAAATGTACGAGATGCTTTTCATAAGCACAGTATATTTCATGCCGACATAAGTATTAAAAGTGCTAAAGAAGTTAATCTAGTTAAATCTAGCGCTGTCATTATGGCAATTGCCATTGGCATATCGATTTTAGTTGCAGTAATCATATTCGGTCTTTATATCACACGCAATCTTTTAAGCCAGCTAGGTGGGGAACCAGCTACTTTAGCAACCATTGCAAGTGAACTAGCGGCTGGTAACATTACCACTAATATAACTGTTGCCCAAACCGACAAATCTAGTATTGCATATTCAATTAAAACCTTACAAAAAACGTTAGATGGGATTATTCAATCCTTAGCTTTTGTCACTGCACAACATAAAGCAGGCGATATAGAAATCACCATTGATACCTATGCATTTAAAGGTGCATATGCCGATATGGCCACTGGGATTAACACGATGGTTGCAGGTCATATTGAACTTAATAACAAAGCCATCGCTGTGGTTAAAGCATTTGGTGAGGGTGATTTTGATAGGCCATTAGAGCTGTTTCCAGGTAAACAAGCAGGGATTAACGCCACCATTGAGCAGGTTCGCCATAATATTAAAACTTTTGTTGAAGATATGCGCCACATGAGCGAACAGCATGATGCAGGTGCGACCGATGTCATAATGAATGTTGCTAAATACCAAGGTACTTACGCAGAAATGGCAGGGGGCCTAAACGGTATGGTGAGTGGCCATATTGAATTAAGTAACAAAGCCATGAGTGTAGTAAAAGCATTTGGTGAGGGTGATTTTGATGCCCCATTAGAAAAATTCCCAGGTAAAAAAGCTGAGATCAACAGCACGATTGAACAAGTAAGAAACAATATTAAATTGTTTATTACTGATATGAACCATATGAGCCATGAACATGATGCTGGTGATATTGACGTAAAAATGGATCAAGCAAAATATAAAGGCGTATACAAAGCCATGGCTGAAGGCGTTAACGGCATGGTTGACGGTCATATTACGTTGAACAAAAAAGCTATGGCGGTCGTACAAGGCTTTGGTGTGGGTAACTTTGATATCGCATTAGATACCCTGCCCGGTAAAAAGAAAATTATTAATGACTCTATTGAACAAGTACGTAGCAACCTTAAATCTTTAGTGACTGATACTAATATGTTAGCCGAAGCTGCTAATGACGGTTACATTCAAAAACGTGCAGATGCCAGCCAACACCAAGGTGATTTCCGTAAGTTAATTGAAGGTATTAATCAAACATTAGAAACCATTGTCGGACCGATTATTATTGTGAAATCTGCAGCTGAATCAGTGAATACTGCAGCTAAAGAAATTGCAACAGGCAATACAGATTTATCACAACGCACTGAACAACAGGCCTCTAGCTTAGAAGAAACGGCTTCTAGTATGGAGGAACTAGCTTCTACTGTGAAACAAAACGCAGAAAATGCAAAACAAGCCAATCAATTAGCTGCAACGGCTTCAAGCGTAGCCTTAAAAGGCGGCCATGTGGTGAATGAAGTAGTGCAAACTATGGCCGCAATTACCCAAAGTTCACGCAAAATCGAAGACATCATCAGCGTGATTGATAGCATTGCTTTTCAAACCAACATCTTAGCGTTAAACGCCGCAGTAGAAGCAGCACGTGCTGGGGAACAGGGTCGTGGTTTTGCGGTAGTGGCTGGAGAAGTAAGGAACTTAGCGCAACGTTCTGCGGGTGCGGCAAAAGAGATTAAAGAGCTGATTTCTGACTCCGTGCACAAAGTTGAAAGTGGTACCAAACAAGTTGAAGAAGCTGGCAAAACCATGCAAGAAATTGTGGCTTCAGTGCAACTTGTCACTGACATTATAGGTGAAATTACCGCTGCTTCAGTTGAACAAAGTGCTGGAATTGATCAAGTCAATAATGCCATTACCCAAATGGATGAAGTGACGCAACAAAATGCAGCTTTAGTAGAGCAAGCCGCAGCCGCAGCTGAATCTTTAGAAGAACAAGCGCAAGCCATGACGGATGCGATTAGCCAATTTAAATTAAATGGCATTAGCTCTAATCATCATCAAGCAGCCAACGCAAGTGTGGCTAGTAGAAGCATTAAACCAGTCACAAAAGCATCTAAACCACAAGCCAGTGTTGAAAAAATGAGTGCAAAAACAGGTACTAATGATAGTGATTGGGAAGAATTTTAATTAAAAGCTTTATATAAAAATACTAACAAACCAATGTTAGTATTTTTATATATACGGCCAAATTTCCACTTTGTTCGAGGCTTTGAAAGTCAATGATTAGCAACATAATGAGTTGACAAATACGTGTATGCATTTGGGAAAAGACAGAATGATGACAATTACAGAAAAAAATTCAGTTTCATTAACCGTCAAGCTACTTGAATTAAAACTCAAAACGCAACTTGTTATTCTTTTATCTTTGATGATCATTGGGTTCGCAATCGCCGGCTTCTTAGGTGATCGTGCTTTTAGCAAAGTAATCATTAATGGCGAAGCTTATGAAAGTATTGTCAGTAATAAAGATCTTGCTGCAGATATATTACCGCCACCCGCTTATTTATTAGAATCTTGGCAAGTTGCATTAGAAATGGCCGCTGTTAAAAACCAACCATTACAGCCACTTATTGATAAAAGTAACCAGCTTGCTCAGGATTTTTCTACGCGCTCTAAATACTGGGATGGTGTAATCAAAAATCAAAAAATGCATGAGGTATTAATTAAGCAATTGCAACCGACTGGAGATACATTTTTAAAATTACGTGATGAAGCGTTTATTCCTGCAATTAAATCAGGTGATGCAAAACGTATTAGTAATGCATTGTTAGATTTACAAGAGGCCTACAAAAAGCATCGTGAAGCAGTAGACTTACTGGTAGTTATGACCGACGAGGAAGCCAAGGTAACCGAGTCTATTGTCGCTAAAAAAGTAATGAATGCTCGATTAACCACATTGGCTCTTGCTTTAACAGCAATAGTTTTAACACTCATTGGCATATTTGTGGTGGTGAATCATGTTATGCGTCAGTTAGGTGGCGAAGCTTCACAAGCATTAAAAGTCGCTAAAAATATTGCAGATGGTGAATTTACTTCATCTAGCCAATCTGACCATTTATCTTTCGAAACCGGAGCAAGTAGTGTGATTGGTGCGCTTGATTTAGCTTCAACAACGTTGATTTTAATTGATCACGAAATGGCACGCATGGAGCAAGAGCACTTAGCAGGCAATATTGATAGCAATATTGATATCACTCAATTCAAAGGCGCTTACCGTCAAATGGCAATTGGTATCAATCGTATGGTTGCTAACCACATTAATGTCATGATGAAATCTACCGCATGTATCGATGAATTTGCACAAGGTAATTTCATTGTAAGCATAGAAAAATTTCCTGGAAAATTAGTGCGAATCAATGAAGGTATAGAAGGCTTACGTCATAACATTCAATCACTCATTAATGATTTATATAAAATGTCTAGTGAACACCAAGCTGGAAACATTAGCTTTGTAATAGATGAAAAAAAATTCTCTGGTGATTATCAGTTAGTTGCTTCAGGCATCAATAAAATGGTCGCCGAATATATTGAAGAAAATAAAACAATCGTAGCGTGTATTTCAGAATTTGGTAATGGTGATTTTAAAGCCAAAATTAGAGAATTTCCTGGTGAAAAAGTTTTCATTAATAAAAGTATTAATAAGATTGGGGCTAACTTAAAAGGGTTAATTGATTCGGTGAATTGGGTGAGCACAGAGCATGAAAAAGGAGATATGGATATGCTCTTACGTGATGACATGTTCAAAGGTGACTTTAGCACCTTAGCCAAGTCTGTTAATAAAATGATAGCTGGATTATTAGAGCTAAATGAAAAATCTATGGCTGTGGTCAAAGCTTTTGGTGAAGGCAATTTTGATGCACCTCTCGAAAAATTCCCAGGTAAAAAATCTCATATTAATGACATAGTTGAGCAGGTTCGCGGCAACCTAAAAGAACTTACTAATGATGCAAAGCTTTTATCTGATTCGGCACGTGAAGGTAAGGTTTCTATTCGTGCCAATTCAAGCAAACACTTGGGTGATTATCGCAAAATTGTAGATGGTATGAACGAAACGCTAGATATGATTGTTAGCCCTATTAGTACCGTCAAAACTGCAGCTGATGCAATTAATACTGCCGCTAAAGAAATTGCTCAAGGTAATTCAGATTTAAGTCGCCGTACTGAGGAACAGGCAGCCAGCCTAGAAAAAACTGCATCGAGTATGGATGAGCTTTCTAATACAGTCAAACAAAATGCTGATAATGCAAAACATGCTAATCAATTGGCTATTACAGCATCTAATGTGGCAATTAAAGGCGGTCAAGTAGTCGGAGATGTTGTGAATACAATGGGGGCTATTAATGAAAGTGCTCGCAAGATTGTAGATATTATTTCCGTCATTGATGGTATTGCTTTTCAAACTAATATTCTTGCTCTTAATGCTGCAGTTGAGGCTGCACGCGCTGGTGAACAAGGCCGCGGTTTTGCAGTTGTAGCAGCCGAAGTACGTAATCTTGCACAACGTTCTGCAAATGCTGCAAAAGAAATTAAAGAACTGATTGCAGACTCTGTTAACAAAACCACAGAGGGAACACAACAAGTTGAGGCCGCAGGTAAAACGATGAAAGAAATCGTAAATTCAGTAAAACAAGTGACTGATATTATGAGTGAAATAGCCATATCTTCTGGTGAACAAAGTATTGGTATTGCACATATTAATAATGCCATTATGAAAATGGATGATGCTACTCAACAAAACACAGCGCTTGTAGAGGAGGCAGCGGCAGCGGCAGAATCTTTGATGGAACAAGCCGAGGAATTAATGAGTTCTGTCAGTGTTTTTACGATTGAAGAGCAATCAAACAGCACTCGCAGATCATCAGTTAATAGAAGTAAACCTTTAAGCGTTTTATCTAGACCTGTGTTGGCTAAAATAGGTAAAGACGATGAATGGGCAAGCTTTTAAACAAATATTTTAATTAATTAACATAGTTTAATGGTGATATGAGTATCAAAACTCGTATGTAAATCCGAAATTTTGGAGCAAAGTTATGACAGTTGGTAAAAGAATGGGATGGTTAGTAGCAATGGCGCTAACAGGCATGCTAAGCATTGCAGTTTTAGGCCATATGCAAATGTCTAAAGTGCACGATAGCGCATATTTTATCAGCGCCAATAGCCTGCCTTCGATTAATTCACTAAGCAATGCGCGTCACTCTTTTAGTCAGATGCGTATTCAACTAGCACGCTTGGTTTTTAACAAAAATCCTAATAAAACTGAAGAAATTAACCAAAATATTGCTAAAGCAAAAAGTGATTTAGATACCTCTCTCACTCAATTTGAGGGAGTGAATACGGATGATAAAAATAAAAGTTTACTTAAAGCAGATCGTGAAACTTTATTACCCTACTACCCTGTGATGGATGAAGTGATCGATCAAATTCGCCAAAATAAATTTGAAAAAGCAGCTGAGATTTATTTAACACTTGCACCCATCGCAAGCAAAGCTAACGATACTATTTCACAGCATATAGATTACGAAATTAGCTTGGCTACATCGCGCACTGAAAAAACAAAAAGTGTTTATTCACAAGCAACCACCTTCTCATTTTTGTTAACTTTGTTTACTTTAGTGATAGTAGGTGGCATGGCGCTGTTTATTTTAAGAGCGCTCACTCGCCAATTAGGTGGTGACCCTGCTGCTGCAAGTGATATTGCCAAAAAAATCGCACAAGGTGATTTAACGACGTCTATCTTTATTCAAGCTGGCGATACTTCTAGCTTAATGGCATCAATGAAAATAATGCAAGAAACGCTTAACACTGTCATTACAGAACAAAGCGAAATGACTATTCAAAACAAGGCGGGCAACATTGATGCCTGCATAGATAGCAATAAATTTGAAGGCAGCTATCGCGCAATGGCCGAAAACACTAATTTTATGGCGTCTAACCTAGCTGAAATCATGAGAAAAGTAACGCAATGTATTGCAGACTTTTCTAAAGGTGACTTTGATACACCACTTGAACAATTTGCTGGTAAACGCAAATTTATTAATGAAGGCATTGAACTACTCCGCAGCAACATTAAAAGCTTTATTGCTGATATGGAACACATGTCCAAAGAACATGATGCAGGTGAAATAAACGTTCTGATTGATACCAACCAATATAAGGGCGCTTACGCCGAAATGGCATTAGGCGTGAACAATATGGTGAGTGGCCATGTATCAGAGAAAGATCAAATGATTCAGTTGATGAAAGCATTGGGTGATGGAGAGTTTGATGTAAAAATAAAAGAATATCCAGGTAAAAAAGCTGAAATTAATAAAAATTTGGACCGCTTAAAAGGTAAGTTAAAAGGCATTGTAGATTCAGTGAAATGGGTGACTGATGAACACGCTAAAGGCAATATTGATATGAACTTACATGCACATTTGTTTAAAGGTGGCTTTAACGACCTCGCATTAGCCGTTAATACATTGGTTGCAGGCCAAATAGAGTTAACTGAAAAAGCAATGTCTTGTGTTAAAGCATTTGGTGAAGGTGATTTTAATGCTTCAATTGAACAATTTCCAGGTAAAAAAGCCTTTATCAACGAAACCATTGAACAAGTGCGTGCAAACTTGAAAGCGCTGAATGCCGATGCCCAAATCCTAGCTAGCGCAGCTCGTCAAGGCAAAGTTTCTGTACGTGCAGACTCTAGCGCACATCTAGGCGACTACCGCAAAATTGTAGATGGTATGAATGAGACACTAGACATGATTGTTGGACCAATTACCACTGTGAAATCATCCGCAGAAACCATTAATACAGCCGCTAAAGAAATTGCCCAAGGTAATGCTGATTTAAGCCGCCGTACTGAAGAACAAGCAGCGTCATTAGAAAAAACAGCAGCTAGCATGGAAGAGCTATCTTCTACTGTAAAACAAAATGCTGATAACGCCAAACAAGCTAACCAGCTAGCAACAGCAGCATCTGGAATTGCACTTAAAGGCGGACAAGCTGTCGCTGAGGTGGTTGCAACCATGAGCAACATCAATTCTAGTGCTAAAAAAATCGAAGACATTATTTCTGTCATTGATGGTATCGCCTTCCAAACCAATATTCTTGCACTTAATGCAGCAGTAGAGGCAGCACGTGCCGGTGAACAAGGCCGCGGTTTTGCTGTGGTGGCAGGTGAGGTGCGTAACCTAGCTCAACGCTCTGCTGGTGCAGCAAAAGAAATTAAAGAGTTGATTAATGATTCTGTCAGAAAAACTACTGAAGGCACTCAGCAAGTGGAGTCTGCAGGTAGAACCATGCAAGAGATTGTTACCTCAGTCAAACGTGTATCTGACATTATTGGTGAAATTGCGGCTGCATCACAAGACCAAAGCTTGGGTATTGCGCAAGTGAATGATGCCGTGATGAAAATGGATGATATGACGCAGCAAAATACAGCACTGGTTGAACAAGCTGCTGCTGCTGCTGAATCTATGATGGAACAAGCGAATGAGCTGATGAGCGCCGTCAGTGTATTTAGTCTTGATGATCATGAGCCAGCTTACAACTCATCTTATTTGAAAGTAAGTTACGGCTAAATATTGAAGGGTTAGTTGATATTAAAGAATCAGTTTTAAATGTAAAGATTAGTTTGAAATAGAACAGCAATCATGCTGGTTTTATGTAACAAGTAGAGTTGTTTGGTAAGTAAAAAATTTTTAAATACTTTATACATATTCGGAGAACTAAAATGGCTGTAATTGACCGTGTTTTAATTGGTGAAGGCTTGGTAGTAGAAGATCGTCCAGACGGCAGTGGACTTGATTTATTAAACGTAGCGCATATTGATTTACTAATGGGCCCACGTGGCAGTGCCGCTGAAGATGCATTTTGTCGCACATTAACCGACCAAAAAGAAGGTGTAAATGGCTTATTGGCGATTATTGCGCCAAATATGATGGTAAAACCAAACACTGTGATGTTTAACAAAGTAACGATTAGAAATGGCCGACAAGCCGTGCAAATGTTTGGCCCAGCTCAACGTGGTGTAGCTATGGCGGTGATGGATTGTGTGGCTGATGGCACTATTCCTGTAGAAGAAGCTGATGATATTTTTATCTGCGTAGGTGTGTTTATTGATCACAGGGCCGATATGGATGATCGTATTCAAGATTGGAACTATGAAGCAACAAAAATCGCGATTAAAAGTGCAGTAAGACGCGAGCCAAAAGCGGCTGAATTGCTCAAAATTTACAAAGATTCATCACACCCATTTGCGGCTACAAGTAAAGAAGAACGCAATAGAAGGAAAGCTGACGTCGCCATTAATGAAATGAAAATGCGCAACCCATTAATTGCTAAAGATGCACCAAAAGATGGATCAGAAAAAGCAATAGAAGAAATGAAAGACCGCAAAACATTAGTATAGTTTATTGGTGAAGTCTTAAGTGTATCCTCAAATTAAAGGGCTCAAATTAGTGAGCTAAAGGCATGGATGAAGTGCAGAAACGTAGTTTTCATTTAATCAAGCAACTTGATTAAATGAAAACTACTAACCTTCCATTCAGGTGTTTTAAATTGAGCCTATTAAGTCACTAGTTAAACTTTGCTGCAAGTAAGCAAAGCATTCGCCACCCTTTTTAATTCGAGAATTTACAATGCTAAAAGAAAAACAACGAGATGAGCGTGAGTTTGAGTTTACTGCGAATGATTTTGCAAGAGTAAGGAAATTGATTTATCAGCATGCCGGTATTTCATTATCTGAAGCAAAAACAGATATGGTTTATAGCCGCATTGGTCGGCGTTTAAGGCTGCTAGATATGCAGTCTTTTAAAATGTATCTTGATCAATTAGAGCAAGTAAATGACGCTGAAGAGTGGGAAGCTTTTGTCAATTCGCTCACAACAAACCTCACCTCATTTTTTCGTGAAGAGCATCATTTTCCAATTCTAGCGGATCATTTAGTTTCACTAAAAAAACCAATCCGCATTTGGTGTTCTGCGGCTTCTACTGGAGAAGAACCCTACACTATTGCCATTACTGCCTGCGAAGCCTTCGGTACATTAACACCACCTGTTGAAATTATCGCCACAGATATTGATACCAACGTATTGAGCACTGCGTCTCGTGGTGTTTATCCAAACGATCGTATTAGCAAGTTGCCCAATCAACTATTGAAACAGTATTTCCAGCGTGGCACTGGTGCACAAGAAGGCGCTGTCAGGGTCCGTAATGAATTAAAAGCATTGATTAATTTTCATCCACTCAATTTACTAGGAAATAACTGGATTGTAAAAGAACCTTTTGATGTCATTTTTTGCAGAAACGTCATGATTTATTTTGATAAACCAACACAAACCAAAGTACTGAGTCGCTTTGCACTACTCATGAAACCGCATGGATTGCTGTTTGCTGGGCATTCAGAAAACTTTATGTATGTGTCAAACGCCTTTAAATTACGTGGAAAAACGGTATATGAGTTAAATAAAAACTTAAATAGCGCGTTCAGCTCAATCAAAGCAAAAGAGACTGATTAATGAATTTTTTAGAAGAACAAGTTTCAACTGCGCTGTATTTTGATAGTACATTTGATTGTGAAGCAGCAAAAATAGGTCCTGGTGAATATTACTTTACCGACAAAAACATGCTGATAGTCACGGTTTTGGGCTCGTGCGTTTCGGCTTGTATTCGCGATACAAAAGCAGGCGTTGGTGGCATGAATCACTTTATGTTGCCAGAAAGTTTAGAAAAAGATAGCCCCATATCAAAATCAATGCGTTACGGCAGTTATGCCATGGAAGTATTGATTAACCAGCTGCTTAAAAACGGGGCACGTCGAGAGAACATGGAAGCTAAAATTTTTGGCGGTGGTAACGTATTACGTAGCTTTACCACCACTAATGTGGGCGAACGAAATGCCTTATTTGTGCGCAAATTTTTAAAAGGTGAAAATATAAAAGTACTTGGGGAAGATTTAAATGATATCTACCCACGTAAAGTCTATTTTTTTCCTCAGACAGGCAAAGTTTTAGTTAAAAAACTTAAACAATTAAACAATTACACCCTCATTAAACGTGAAGCCAGTTATGCAGATAAGCTCAAAACTGACACGGTGGGTGGTGAAATTGATCTGTTTTAGCTGATTTGTATCATTTATATTGTAAAGCTTAACGTCGTAAAGTTTAAATTCATCATACAACTAGAAACAGAACAGGTAACGTCATGACTCTTAATTCGGCAACTATTACCGCAAGTACAGCACATGCAACATCTTCTCGCAAAATTAAGGTCTTGGTGATCGATGATTCTGCCTTAATTCGTAGTTTACTGAGCGAAATCATTAATAGTCATGCCGATATGATGGTGGTAGCCACAGCACCAGACCCCATTATTGCGCGAGATTTAATCAAGTTACATAATCCAGATGTGCTGACATTGGACGTTGAAATGCCAAAAATGGATGGGCTAGATTTTTTAGAACGCCTGATGCGTTTAAGACCAATGCCAGTCGTCATGGTTTCTACATTAACAGAACGTGGCTCTGAAATTACGCTGCGTGCATTAGAGCTAGGTGCAATTGACTTTGTCACTAAACCAAAAATATCTATTACAGAGGGTATTCTCGAATATGCAGAGGTTATTGCAGACAAAATACGCGCTGCGGCTCAAGCTAATATTCGCCATGCAATACCTAAAGCCAACGATGAAAGCGCCCCACTTCGCCAATTAAAAAACCCATTAATTAGTAGTGAAAAACTTATCATTATTGGTGCTTCAACAGGTGGTACAGAAGCCATTAAAGCATTTTTACTCAAAATGCCATCGGATTGCCCAGGCATACTCATTACGCAACACATGCCAGCAGGATTCACCAAATCATTTGCAAATCGTCTTGATTCTTTATGCCAAATTAACGTGAAAGAAGCGGAAGGTGGCGAACGCATATTGCCTGGCCATGCGTATATTGCCCCAGGTGATAAGCATTTGCTGCTTAATAAAAGTGGTGCTAATTACGTCACTAAACTAGATGACTCACCAGCAGTTAATCGCCACAAACCCTCAGTAGATGTTCTGTTTGATTCGGCGGCAGCCTATGCAGGTAAAAATGTGATTGGTTTAATACTCACAGGGATGGGCAAAGATGGCGCTATTGGTATGCGTCATATGAAAGATGCTGGCGCATATAATTTTTCTCAAAATGAAGAAAGCTGCGTAGTTTACGGCATGCCTAAAGAAGCTTTACTAGCAGGCGGCGTAGATGAAGTTGGCCATTTGCAAGATTTACCGAAAATGGTGCTGGGCTATTTAAGTAAATATAACGCCAGCTCACTTAGAGTATAAAAGCAAATTAAGTGCGTAAGAAATAGTCCTTCAATCATTAAAATAAAAGCTATTTTGTGGTCGATATTAAGGTCAAGATTTATTAATCTGAGCCGATAATAATTCAAAGGTCATGATTAATTGAACGGCTTAAATGAATAAAATATGCAATTGTGCAGCTTTGATTACGGAGAATTGAATGGCGAATCCTGATACTAAATTTTTGATTGTGGATGACTTCTCAACCATGCGCAGAATAGTGCGTAATCTACTAAAAGAGCTTGGCTTTACCAATGTAGATGAAGCAGAGGATGGCGTAATGGGCTTGAATAAGCTTAAAAACGGCAATTTTGACTTTGTGATTTCTGATTGGAATATGCCTAATATGGATGGGCTGACCATGCTGAAGAGCATTCGCGCGGATGCAACATTAGCTTCTTTACCAGTGTTAATGGTGACCGCAGAATCAAAAAAAGAAAATATTATTGCTGCGGCTCAAGCGGGTGCAAACGGTTATGTAGTAAAACCATTTACCGCAGCTACACTAGACGAGAAACTTAGCAAGATTTTCGAAAAACTTTTGAAGGCATAAAGCAAATGAATAGCCCATTAGCCAGTATTATTGAAGAAAATTTGCCTCAACATCTTACAACGGCAGAAGATAGCCTTAAAAATGAAGATATTTTGACAAGAGTTGGTCAATTAACACGCGATCTTCACCAAAATCTCTCAGGGTTGGGATTTGACAAACTTTTACAAAACGCCGCAGAGGCCATACCTAATGCACGCGACAGGCTGGACTATGTGGCAAAAATGACTGAACAAGCCGCCGATAAAGTACTTAATGCCATTGATGTTGCATCGCCATTACAAGATGAAATTTGCAGCGCAGGTAAATCATTAGAAAAGAAATGGCAAACTGTTCTTGAAAGTACCTCTTTCAAAAAACAGTATAGTGAGGCAGCATCAGATACTCTAGCGTTTTTAAAAATAACCAATGACAATACAGAAAAAACCAAGCAACAGCTATTAGAAATTATGATGGCGCAAGATTTTCAGGACTTGACAGGCCAAGTTATTAAAAAAGTCATGGCACTAGCACAAGACATTGAAAAACAATTATTGCAAGTATTGGTTGATTTTAAACAGCCTAGCGTTGTGAAACATGATGTTGAAAACTCATTACTCAACGGTCCACAAATTGATCCTAAAAATGCAGTTAATGTAGTTTCTGATCAACAACAAGTAGATGATTTACTAGATAGTTTGGGTTTTTAACGTATTAGATGAAAATAAAAATAAAATAAAAGCGCAATTTTAAATCATTTAGAACTTAAAACATTTAGAGCTCAAGTCGTCTAAACTTAAGTCAATTTATTGCTTAAGTCATTTAAAATTTTTTAAAAGTAATGAGCCTCATCATGACAAGTAACCAATTAATCATAGAATTCGCATTATCTGGGGAATATGTAGAATTATGTCATTTACTGAAATTTGTTGGTTTAGCTGATAGCGGTGGTCGTGGGAAAACAATGGTAGCGGAAGGCTTGGTTTATGTAGACGGGCAGCTGGAAAGACGTAAAACAGCAAAAATACGTGCCAATCAAGTGATAGATTGCTTGGGAACGCGTGTTTTCATCACGAATGGCTAATTATTTAATGCCGACTAATTTATTATCTAGTCACTGCACAAAATTGAATAATAAGTTAGTCAGTTGATTTTAAAGCGTAAATAGCGGGTAAGTTTCTCCACCAACCATATACATCCATACCACACCCAAATACATAATGATTAGCAACGCTTAACCCAACAAAGTCTGCTGAAATTGGCTTGGCGTGATCCAATTGCTTTTCCACTAACACGGCAATCACCACATTTTTTGCACCTTGCGCTAAACATTTCTCTTTAATTGCAACTAAGGTATGCCCTTCATCTAAAATATCATCTAACAATAAAACAGTACGACCGGCCACATTTTCACGTGGTTCAACTTTCCAAACTAAATGCTGCCCCTCAGTTTGATTGTGATATCTACTCGCCTGAACATAATCAAACTCTAGTGGAAAATTAAGTTTCGGTAATAGCTGCCCAGAAAATACAACCGCCCCGCCCATCACACACATCACCAGTGGAGTTGCCTCACGTAAACTCGCCGTAATTTGTTGAGCAAGTGCATCTATAGCCGCATTTACCGCTTCTGCGCTATGCAGAATATCAGCATGGTCTAAAAATTCTTGTGGGTTTGAATTATTCACGGTTATCTTTTAAATTTAAATACGGTCACTCAATAAAGATGTGAGACCTTAGTTCGAATAAATATATTGTTAGCTAGTTAATTTGAGTAATCGGTTTTAGGTAACTGCATTTACATCGCCTACATATTCTTCTACCCACTCTTTTAGTGCTTCTTTTACTGCTGCCTCATCCATGATGGCCGTTGCCTCTATCCACGTTAATAGCGCTTGCACCCATGCTTGATCTGCACTTCTGGCCGCTGCAATCCGTAACTTGGGATGTGGCGTTGGCAATGTATGCTCATCATCAGCTAATAATTCTTCGTAAAGCTTCTCTCCTGGGCGCAAACCTACAAACTCAATCTTAATATCTTCTGCCTGCAAGCCTGAAAGCCTAATCATATCGGCAGCTAGCGTTGCAATTTTGACAGGCTCACCCATATCCAATACAAATATATCACCGCCTATACCCATTAAACCAGCTTGCATGACCAGTTGCGCCGCTTCAGGGATAGACATAAAGTAGCGCGTAATTTCTGGATGCGTAATGGTGACGGGGCCGCCCCTAGAAATTTGCTCGCGAAATTTTGGAATGACGCTACCACTGCTACCCAACACATTACCGAATCTCACTATAACGAACTTAGTAATTGAATCATCTCTATTACTTGAGTCTTGCAATCCTTGACATACCATTTCTGCAAGCCGCTTGCTTACCCCCATCACATTGGTTGGGTTCACGGCTTTATCGGTGGAGATTAGCACAAATTTTTGAACGTTACCTTCTTTGCAAGCAAGTGCTAGAGTATGCGTCCCTATGACATTATTCGACAGAGCCTCATAAACATTACCATGTTCCATCATAGGTACATGTTTATAAGCCGCAGCGTGAAATACAATACTTGGTTGATACTCTGTGAGTAAATTTTTCACGCGTTGAATATTTTTGACGTCGCCAGTCCGGTATAACAGCTTGACAGAGACTTTTGTTGCAGTTAACTCTTGCTCCAGATTATAAAGCGCAAACTCAGAAATATCGAAACAAATCAATGTGCTAGGTTTATATTTAAGCACTTGCCTACATAGCTCTGAACCAATGGAACCACCAGCACCGCTTACCAATACTGCATGGCCTCCTATTAAAGCGTGCAAACCAAGATTATCTAAGGCCACAGAATCTCGACCTAGCAGATCCTCCACATCGACTTTACGAATTTGAGAAATGCTAACCTTGCCACTCATTAAATCATCTACTGCAGGCACAGTAAGTGCTGTAATGCCGAGATTATTAGCAAGTTCAATGGCTTTTCTGCGTGATTGATAGGAATCAGAGGGCAATGCAATAATAATATGGTTAGTATTAAATTTAGTAGCGGCTTCAGGTAATGTACCTATATCACCCAATACACGTGATCCAACTAATAGTCGTCCGTGGACAGCTTTATCTTCATCTAGCAACCCCACTACCCGCCATTGCTTACTTCTAGCCAAGTCTTTCAACAAAGTTACGGCTAATTCCCCTGCACCAATTAAAATCACAGGTTGCCCAGTTAATTGACTTGCGCCATACAAATGATGTTCTTTCCAAGCACGATAAATGAAACGACTGCCACCCATTAGTAATAAGAGTAACATTGGATCTAGTATTAAAACTGAGCGGGGTACCTGTATTAAAGGGCTGGTCATAAACAATAATGCAGCAACAGTCATCGCTGCAACGGCTACAGCTTTAACAATTTTTTTTAAATCTGGGATACTGGCAAAGCGCCAAATACCTTGATACAAGCCAAATATTATAAAGATAATTGCTTGAACTGAGACTACCCATAAAACAGTATCTGTCAAACTCACTTTGAAAGGTGACGGAATATCAAAGTTGAATCTTAATAGAAAGCTTAAACCCCACGCTAAAAAAGCAACCAATACATCATAGGCAAATGCTGAAAATGAACGTAAATTAGTAAGGAAATGCCAATGATTTTTCATGAATTATTGGGTTGGCTGGTTAGATTTGACTGCTATTGTAGTTTTTAGCAGTTTGCATATCAATATAATTATGGCTCAATATTAATGATGAACACCATCTCTATTGAGCACCTTTGAAAAAGTCAGCCAAATAATTTTCATATCTAAGTAAAATGATTGGTTATGCATGTAATCGACATCTAATGTTACTTTATCTGGAATTGGTAATTCATCTCTACCATTGACCTGCGCCCAGCCTGTTAAGCCGGGCAATAGTTTATCTACACCATATTTTGTTCTCAGTTCTATCAGGTCATTTTGATTAAACAACGCAGGTCGTGGTCCCACAAAACTCATATCACCCTTAATAATACTCCAAAGTTGAGGCAACTCATCAAGGCTAGACTTACGCAAAAAAGAACCGATTGGCGTTAAAAATAGTTGCGGATTTTGTAAGAGATGCGTTGCCAGCGCAGGGGTATTTATTCGCATCGTACGAAACTTTGGCATTTTGAATAATATGTTGTTACGCCCTATCCGGTCAGACCAATACAGAGCTCGCCCATTTGAGGTCAATCGAACCATGATTGCAACAACTACAATCGGAATAATCAAAAATAAAATTGCAAATAATGCCAGCCATAAATCAAAAAAACGTTTGATCACTTATTGACCTTTTTAAAACCGATTGCTGTTGCATTCAAACCCTCTTCGACCGTTATTGGGGGCATCCAATCAAGCAATGTATGTGCTTTAGTAATATCCACCTGCAAATTACCACACAACCTTTGTGCAACTTCTTTTTTACCAATCAAGGCCGCAAATATTTCTATCCACTTTTGTGGAATGGGCATAAGTGTTGACTTCACACGCAACGCGTTAGCGCAAACACGTAGTAACTCCGTGGTGGATAAGTCATGCCCATCAGAAACTAAGAACACTTGATTTGCAGCTGCAGGATGATCAATGCATTTCAGAATGAGGCTCACTAAATTGTCAATATAAACAAAGCTACGTGTATTATAAATAGCGCCAAATGGTAATGGAAAACAAAGCTTTACCATCCGCATCATAGTTGCAAAATTCGCCTTCACCCCGGCACCATAGACCAATGGTGGGCGAATAACCACAACTTCCATGCCCGTTTGTTGAGCAATCAACATGAGCCCTTGTTCAGCCTCAAGTTTTGATATGCCATAAGCATCTTGTGGATTGACCAGAGATTCCTCGGTCAATGCTATTCCGACGTCTGTATGCTCACCATTCACTTTAACTGAGCTTATGAAAATGAACCGCTTAACACCGGCTTTGGCGGCCTGCATCGCAAGGTTCAAGGTACCTGCAACGTTAACTTTGCGAAACTCGGCAAGCGGATTATCGGCATGGTCTCTCATCACATGTACGCGCGCTGCAAGGTGGACAACCACATCGACATGGCGCAAGGTGGCTGACCAATCGGTGTGATGATCAATAGCGCAAACAGTTGCAGTCTCTATCGAAACCCCAAGTGCGTTGTTCTTGTTACGCACCACCGCCACTACCACATGCTTCTGACGAAGTAGTTCTGTACAGAGCGCCCGTCCAACAAAGCCGCTAGCGCCGGTAACAAGTATTCTCATGAGCGCCAACCTCGATGGCTAGCGTTATTTATTGCCTTGCCAAAGTATTCAAGAGGCATCATCGAAAAGTCATCTTTAGGGCTTCTATACGTATGAATATTAAGTTGGTTTGTCAAAATATTGATACAGATATTATATCTACTCAACAATTCTTTCGTGCATCTGCCTCATCAACGAAGCCGATATATTGATTAGGCTTGCGGTTAACGATGCAAATCCATTCGCATACGGCGCATGCTAACGGGCATTAGCATCCCTTGCCTCTTCCAGATGAGAATGAGTCCGTTCTGTAACACTCCCTAATATAAATAATCTTACAGGAAATCTGGTGCATATGCGGCCAATTTGACAGCAATCGAATCCACTTGACTGTCTGAACGGTACAAATGAGGTAAACAATACGATCACTTAAAAAATGTAAACCACCACTTTAATGCTGAATATAAATGGCTGCAGGTTAATTCGCCCTACCCCTTACCGGCGATTCTCCGATCTGCGCTTCTCAACCAGGTGTAAGCAACTTAATGGTTAATGACTAGCGATCATTGACTTTAATGTTAGTTATATATAACATTATTCCATTATATTGATAGAAATGTTAGCGATAAATAACATGAATCTTGATCTTAAGTCACTTGGGGCCACCTTTAGGCGTGAACGTCTAGCGGTTGGACTCACGCAAGCCGAGGTCGCTAAAAAGGCGGGCTTGAGGCGCGAGACTATTATACAACTGGAGTCAGGGGCATCGATTAGCGCAAATACGCTCATTCAAGCCGTTTCAGCCTTAGGTAAAACATTAGCCATTGTTGACCGTAGGCTTGATTACGATAGACTCGATGAGATGTTTAATGCAGACCGCTAAAATTAAAAAATTGAATGTGGAAACGCCCGAGGGGCATGCTGGTAAGCTCACGAAAGAATCGCGATACGTCTTTAACTATGAAACCACCTCACGCGATGCTGAGGTTTCGCTGGTCATGCCACTGCGCGCACAAAGTTACGCCAGCGGCGGCTTATTCTCCGTATTTGAGATGAAT
This sequence comes from Methylophilaceae bacterium, assembly GCA_014378915.1. Taxonomy (GTDB): domain Bacteria; phylum Pseudomonadota; class Gammaproteobacteria; order Burkholderiales; family Methylophilaceae; genus JACMMS01. The sequence continues at coordinate 1,607 of JACMMS010000034.1, read as the reverse complement.
CGACCGGAAGGCTACTTATTAGAAACCATCAAAAAACGTTTTGCAAAACAAGGATCCCTTGATGACATGGCCTTACTTAAAATTACAGGGGCTAATCAAATTGGCCGATTGACCTATCGCGATCATGAAGATGACATGATCAACGCCAAGCCACAAGTAACGAAAGAAGAACTGATTCGATCAACGGCTTCAGCTGAGTTATTTGAATTCCTTTCAGACATTTACTTTAACTCTGGTGTATCCGGCTTTCAACCAAAAGTAATTGTGCCTAATGCAGGAACAGGCTTATCAGAAAAAACCGCTACTGTCACGTCAAGCTTGATTGTGAAGGCGGCAGGTGAAGATTATCCTTTTTTAGCGCAGAATGAATTTATGTGCATGGAGGTAGCAAGACGTGCCGGGTTAACCGTACCTCCTTTCTGGCTATCAGAAGATGGCGGACTTTTTATCATGGAACGCTTTGATTTAGCGGCAGATGGGCAACGCTTTGGTCTAGAAGACATGGCGGTGTTAATGGGGAAATCTCCAGAAGAAAAATACAATGGCAGTGTTGAGAACGTCGCAAAAGCGATTGATCTCTTTTGTGGATCGAACTCGGTAGAAAGCAAGGCCAGGCTTTTTGAGTATATTGCACTTTCTGTATCACTCAGAAATGGGGACGCCCATTTAAAGAACTTCTCACTTATTTACGATACACCCCACGGGGATGTGAGGCTATCACCACTATATGACGTAGTGACCACCATGGTCTATCGAATAGAAAATCCAAGAACAGGCGCCACCAAAGTCGACAACACCATGGCTTTGAATATGTTTAAAACCAAAAACTACCCTTTAGCACCAGCATTAATCGCGTTTGGAAAATCTGTTTGTATGGTTAAAAATCCTGAAAAGATTATTGAGAGGATTGAAGAGGCTAAACATGAGACGCTTGCTAAGTACCAAAACAGAATAGATCCTTGGTTATATATCAACCTAAAATCAGTTTGGGGTGGAAGTGGTGTTGTGGATTAAAAAGGAGGTATTGATCTAAGAAACACCTGCTCTGTTGTTTGTTCTGTTGTTATATCGAGAACATCTTATTCAGAGTGAGTCAATACACAGTCTATTGAGTGAAGAATATTATATAGCAAACCAGTCATCGATTACGATTCTAACTCACCATACATTAAAGCATACAGCCACCATCTAAATTTCAATCAAACAAGATCGCTTCCAGCTTCCCAGTAACTTCTGCCATGACATAATCGGGGGTCAATTCTTTGAATTCGGCTTTTCTAACTCGCCAATCCAGCGACTTTAATTGATGGCAATGCACCATGCCTTGAATTTCTAAACCAGAACGGATAAGAGTCACTAACGTGCCAATAGAACGAGCACTGGCATTAGCGCCTTGCAAAATCGGGCAGATCATCGCTAGTCCACTGCTATTAAAAATCTTGTCACTGATGACTAAACCATAATGCTTGACAAGCATTTCTTTCCCTGAAGCTGGATCAAAGGTTAGGTGAATGATATCCCCGCGTTTAGGTACAGACACCATCAAGTTGATCCATGCTAATTTGCTGGATTTCATCTCAACCTTCAATACGCGGTAGCCCATTTGG
>JACMMS010000003.1 GCA_014378915.1 Methylophilaceae bacterium | reverse complement strand
TTGCATTTGAAAATGAGCCAAAAATACCACAACGTTTTTTAATTGCATCATTGCCCGTAGGCCTTAATAGTGGTGGTTTCCCTAGTCATGACGTTGCTGATTTGTATGTGCAACAACTTCGGTTACATGGCTATAACATGGCTAGGATAGACTTTGTTGAGGCTGTTTTAATGGAGGGCCGTAAGGCTGATTTTGATTACAATCCTGAACAGCTCGATCGGTTTTATTACTTGGTTTCTGCGCTTAAAAACAATGGGATTTATCTGATATTGAATGGCCTAAGCAGTGATAACGGTGGTTATGGCAATATATCTGAGCGCTGGATAGGAAAAATGCAGCTTCACCAAAGTATTTATTTTGATATTGAAAAACAAGCGCATTGGAAAAAACTGATTACCACTATGTATGGCAATACCAATTCATACACTGGCATGTCTTTACTCAAAGACCCCGTAATGGCGGGGCTCATACTTGTTAACGAAGGGAATTTAGTTTTTGTTAATAGGCAAGGTGTATTGCCTGCGTTTAAACCCACTTTTGCTAAGTGGCTTAAAGCGAAATATGGCAGTAACCAAGCACTTAAAGTAGCTTGGGGTAAAGAACTTAATGCTGGCGAAAATCTTGATACAGGTTTAATAGAGTTTCCCGCTATTGATGCTTGGACATCTAAGCGCATGGCGGATGTGCAACAGTTTTATTTTGAAACTGAAAAAAAAACGACAGACTGGATGACGCAATATGCGCGTCAGCAAGGTTATCAAGGCTTGGTCACCAACTATAATTTATGGCATGCCCCAGCTGCGCAAGCCACACGTGGGCAACTGCAATGGGTTGATATGCATAACTATTTTGGGCACCCTGAATATACTGGTGGACAAGAAATGACTGTGCGACAAGATAGCATGCTGGCAGATAGCGCTGGCTACTACAGGGAGCTAGCTTCAGCAAAACATATAGGTAAGCCTTTCACCGTTACTGAGCATGGTCAGATATTTTGGAATCCATATCGTCGCGAAAATGGATTAGTTTTGCCAGCGTATGCCGCCTTTCAAAATTGGAGTGGCATTTGCCAGCACTCAGGCGCCATTGCTTTAAGTTATGTGGGTGTGGCAGGTCGTAAAACAAATATTGAGCCATTTGCCGTAGCCTATGACCCAATCGCGAGAGCCTCGGAAACGCTCGCCGCTTTGCTTTATCTGCGCGGGGATGTAACGCCAGCAAAGCATACGCTTGGCGTAAAGTTTGGGCCTGTTGATGCGTTTGAGAAGAGTGCGCATTTAGGTAATACACCCAGTGATATATCTAAATTAAGCTTGGTGACTGGCGTTGGTTTAGATTGGCAAGGTCAAGCGCTTAACAAGTCCAAACAAGTTGCTTATGATGGGCAAGTGGACTTTAATCAAAAAGGCTTTGCTTTAATTAATAATGGCGTTAAGCAGAATGATACTTCTAAAGATAGTTTAGGTGTAAAGCTAGATGGATTGTTAAAAAAATATACTGGTAATTTAGCTTATAAAATAAATAAAGTAGGGGTAATCGCTGATGAGCGCTGGTCTGCAAGATTGCAAAACTTAAGGGATGCTCACTGGCTAAATGATACCAATTTAACGAGTGCAGAATCTGGTATTTATCAGAGCGACACTAATGAATTGACGCTGGATAGCGCACAAAAACGCATGGTGGTGATTACACCTAAAACAGAAGCTGTAGTTTTTGATAAACTAGAAAGCATTCAACTTAAGCAGCTAAAAGTGTTAGAGGCTGATTCAGCATCCCTAGTTGCAGTATCGGCCATGGATGATCAAACGCTACAAAATAGTAAGCGTATGTTAGTGGTGCTTGCCACGGATGCGCGAAATTCAGGCATGCGCTTTGCCGATTCTGCCGAAACTAAACTAACGAGCATGGGCAGTAACCCGGTCATGATCAAAACCACTAAAATCAAGCTCAGCTTACAAAATTCCAACGCAAAAAATCTCAAAGTGTTTTCTACCAATTTGCGCGGGCAACGGCAAGATGCAATTCCAGTTGCTTTAACATCTCCCATACAAAAGAACGATAGCATTGAGTTTACTTTAGATACCAGCACCCTAAGCCATGGGCCAACTACTTATTTTGAAATCAGCTTGTAGTTTTATGTCATCTAACTCAACATTACACCGTCAAAAAATTTCAATTGTGGTACCAGAAATGCTACCGGTGCCTCCTGTGCAGGGTGGGGCAGTGGAATACTGGGTGCATGAAGTTTCTAAGCGCCTAGATCAGTCTAAATTCGATATCACGATTGTTTCGCGACCAGCTCATGCATTGGGCGTTGCTGGCATTAAGTATGAAGGTATTGCTTGGACAAAATTAAGTAAGTTATTTTATGCAGTCAAGGAGCGTTTGAGTAAAACTAATCCATTACGACATTTAGCCAAAATTCAAAATGTAGCTGCTTATGGCTGGCAAGTAGCTAAACTAGTAGGCGATGCTGATTTAGTCGTAATTCATAATGAGCCCAATTTATTACTTTTTTTACGTCGTAATAATCAGCAAAAAGTCATTTTACATATTCACAACGAACATTTAAATATTCGATTATTTAGACTGCTATATCGTTTAGCTTTAAAAAAAGTGGATGAAATCGTTTGTGTGAGTGATTATATTAGGCGCTCTGCGATTAAGCACTTTCCTGAATATGCTGATAAATTTAGCGTGGTTTTTAATGCTACCGATCCCCAAATTTTTAAGCCGTATGGGCAAGAAGCAATAACGAAACTACAAAGTATTGTTTCAATACAGGCTGATAAAACCTATTTGCTTTACGTAGGTAGGCTAAACGCTTTAAAAGGGGTGCATGTACTAATTGAAGCTTTTAATCAAATACATGAACGGTTACCCCATACACGTCTGATCATCGCCGGTAGCTCATTTTTTGGTGGCGCTGCTAAAACGTCCTATGAGGCCTCTTTAGTTACACTGGCGCAACCCATTGCGGATGCCATTATTTTTACTGGATACATTCCGCATGACCAACTTAAATATTTATATTCAGCGGTAGATATCGTCATATTGCCCTCTGTGTGGCAAGATCCTTGCCCTTTAGTGGCTTTGGAGGCGATGGCATCAGGCACTTGCCTCATTGCTACAGAAGCAGGTGGCGTTGTAGAAGTACTGCAGCATCAACTTAATGGCTTTCTAGTGCCGCCAAATGATGCAGATGCATTAACCATTGCCATCCACGAATTGGTAGATAACCCCATAAAAAGAGCTCAATTAGCTCAGCAAGCTCGAAAGTTAATCGAGCAAAAATATGATTGGGCAAGGTTAGTCGGGCAGCTGGAAACCAGTTTTCTAAATAAAAGGGTGAATTCAAAAGTACAAGCAGTTGATCAGCAAGAAAATAACACAAAGGTAACCCCGTGATTGCAATTGTTTATCCTCAATTTTACGGTGTAGGTGGTATTGCACGCTACTTGGATTCATTTTTAGCCAATCTACCAGATGGCCACCCACCCATTTACCTGATTACAGGGGATGAGCATCGGCAGCCAATTGCTTATGAAGGGGTCGATATTATTCATATACCTTTTACATCTAATCGTTTTGTCATGATTATTTGGATGTTAAAAGCCCGAAAAATATTATTGCAGTTATATAAGCAACGTAAAATTAGCTGGGTTAATTTGCATATTCCTCCGCTCATTCCAGGTTTGTTATTACCTAAAAAAATTCCACTATTGTTAACAGCGCATACGACTTATTTGGGCATGTCAGGTAACTTCTACAAAACCAAGTATTTTGATAGTCAGTGGAATCAATTGGCGCTTAGTATCAAGTCGCGGATCGAATTGGTGATATTTCAACGCACAAAAAAAATGATTACCCTCACCGAGCAAGGTCAGCAAGAGGTGCTAGCTTATGGCTATAAAAATCCGATTGTTGTGATTCCTAACGGGGTTGATTTAACTAAGTTCACGCCAAATAGCCATGTTGAAAAGGATGTAGACGTATTATTTTGTGGGCGTATAGAGCGCCGTAAAGGTAGCCATGGGATGATCACGCTATGCCATCATTTAGTGGCCGCAAAGGCTAATATTAAGATCGTGATAGTGGGTTATGGCGAAGACGAGGCTTGGGTTAAAGCCCAGCTGGCACCTTATGCTAAAAATATTACCATGACAGGACAAGTATCTTTTAGTGAAGCAATTGAGTTTTATCAGCGTAGTCGTGTTTATGCGTCTACTTCCTATTATGAAGGTTTACCTGGAACTTGCTTAGAGGCTATGGCTATGCAGTTGCCAGTGGTCGTGTGGGACTTTCTATTCTATCGCGGATTAGTCAATGATGCGGAAACTGGTCGCATTGTGCCAGTAGATGATTTTGAGCGGATGGCGACTCAAATTATTGACTTACTAGAACACCCAGAAATATCAGCTCAACTTGGTGAAAGTGCGCGTCAGCTATTAGCGCAGCGTTACGGTTGGGATAGGCTGGCTAAAGAAGTTTTGCTGGCTTTTAATTAAATAATCAAAAATGTATAAAATTTTTTTACTCAAAAATAAAACACACGCTAATATGACATTTTTATTTCAAACGCACTAAGCCGTTCGGACTAATTAATATCTAAACCCATTCATTGTAGTGCAATTAAAAACTTACATCATTGACGCTGAGATTTAAGGCGGGTAATTGATGCGGCCTTAATTCATTGAATTTATTTTGTTCAATTAAACAAAGGCTGATTTTGATGCGGATTCATAAGAAAATAAGTTTTATAATCACAACGGTTGATAGTATTAAATCAACTATCTCGTTGGTTAATACTTTTTTTTATGAAGCTAGTTCGTTCAACTTTGGCTATAGTCATGCCGAAATTCATTCTAAGCCCTCTGTTTATTTACCAAGTAATCTGCGTCTAAAATCAGATACTTTAGCGCGCGAATCAATCAGTAATAGTCTTGCTAATACCCTTACTAATATCAGCACCCCTGACTTTAATCAAGGTTACAACCCAGAGTTTTGGCCAGACTTTAATCATTCAGTTAAACCAAAATCACCAAGTAAACAACCTAAGTTAAAAGTGATGATGCTTGGTTTGCGTGGTTTTCCAAATGTACAAGGCGGTGTAGAAACTCATGCAGAGCATCTTTGTCCTTTATTAGTGAGTATGGGCTGTGAGGTAGAAGTCATTGCTAGGTCACCTTATCAACCTAAGCAGGTAGGTAAGTATTGGCAAGGTGTAAAGTTAAGCCCAATTTGGGCACCCAAATCTAAAGGTTTAGAAGCACTTGCCCATACATTTATCGGCGTGTTGTATGCAGCTATTAAGCGCCCAGATATTCTGCATATCCATGCGATTGGCCCTGCTATTATGACGCCATTGGCGCGTTTGTTAGGCTTGCGTGTGGTCGTTACGCATCACGGACCAGACTATAATCGTCAAAAATGGGGTTTTGTAGCACGTCACATTTTACTATTAGGTGAATATTTTGGAATGCGTTTTTCTAATAGTCGTATTGTGATATCTAAGGTGATTAAAGAGTTAGTATTGCAAAAACATTTAGTGCATAGCGAATTAATTCGCAACGGCGTTAAGATGCCAGATACAAACTTCTTGCCTATTCATGCACATGAGAGCTTATCTAAATTTGGTTTAATCAGTGGAAAATACGTGCTGTTAGTGAGTAGACTAGTACCAGAAAAACGCCATTTAGATTTAATTAATGCATTTAACAAAGCTAATTTAAATGGTTGGAAGTTAGTTTTAGTTGGTGCTTCCGATCATCCAGATGCTTACGTTCAATCAATCATTCAAAGCGTAAAAAGCACCCCCAATGTACTAATGACGGGCTATCTAACCGGGGAACCGCTAAAAACTTTATATGCAAATGCTGGTTTGTTTGTATTGCCATCGTCGCATGAAGGTCTATCTATTTCATTACTAGAGGCGTTGAGTTATGGTTTGCCAGTATTGGCAAGTGACATTCCGGCCAACCTTGAATTAGGCCTGCCAAATAGCCAATACTTTGGCTTAGGCAATGTGTCAGAGTTAGCACAAAAGCTGTCTACTAATACAATTAATCCTATTAATCATGATTTAAAAAGCAATTTACGTCACTGGGTCGATTACCGCTATAACTGGAAGGGTGTAGCAGCGCAAACGGTTAAAGAATATCAAAGCGCATTGCACTAAGATATATTCAAGTGCACAACCGATATCCAAAATATCTTAACTTTAGATTAAGTGAAGAGCTTTATTCTGATCAAGGTCTTAACTTCACAAGTACCAAGACTAGTAATTCCAGCATAGTTCTAATTAATTTGTTAAAAAAAGAAATCAGACATGTGCTGGATAATTTAATACCAGCGCATGGTAATGTGGTGCTGCTGGATTACCCTAATAACCCTAATGTAGGTGATTCGCTGATTTGGCTAGGTGAAATTGCTTATTTAAAATCACGCTATATCAACATTCAATATGTGTGCGATTCAAAAAATTATAACGCGCAACAATTGCGTAAAGTACTCGATGCAGATACCATTATTTTGGTACATGGCGGGGGCAACTTCGGCACGCTGTGGCCAGAAGAGCAAGCATTTCGTGAAAAGGTATTGTTAGACTTCGCCTCCACACCTTGCATACAGTTGCCTCAGTCTATTTATTTTGATGATGATGAGGCTCTTAATCGAGCCGCCAAGATCATTGATGCACATAGCGATTACACAATTTTAACGCGTGATAAAGCAAGTTATGAGTTGGTACAGAAGTCATTTAAATCAAAAGTGTTTATGTGTCCTGACATGGCTTTTTTTATGAAGCCACAAACCATGTCTAAAGAATCTACATACGATTGTTTTGTATTAGCAAGAAATGATCATGAAAGAAGCCATGATTGGGCTGTAATCCTGCCATTTAAAATACATGGCATCAGTTATCAAGTTCGTGATTGGCTAAATACAAACGCTATAGAAAAAGTCATTTATAAAATAGAAAAACATAGTTTAATTTTTAGACGAGTGTTTGATAAAAACAATTTAGTATTGATGTGGCTTTGGAATCAACTGGCTAAATTTAGGCGTAATCGCGGTGCAGCACTAATGCAATGTGGCAAAATAGTAATCACTGATAGGCTACACGCACACATTTTATGTTTGCTGCTAGATATACCGCATATCGTAATAGATAATGCCAATAAAAAAATCAGTGGTTTTTATCAGGCATGGACTAAAAGTTATACTAAAGTAAGGTTTGTTAAAGACACCGATAGCGCTTTAAATGAAATAACTAAACTGAAAAATATCATATAGTATATTTCGCTAATTAACCTTTACAAGCAATGCTAACTTCACGGCGTTGTATTAATAAATTTTCTAATGGATCTGCCGTTTTAAAGCCACTCGGGCAAATTTCTCGTGCTTGGGTTCTGCAATCATTCCAAGTTTTAAATCCACTACAGGTTAAATTTGTCCAATCTTTTGCTTGCATTTGTTGAGCGTTAATTTTACTTTCCATAACAGCCTCTTGTGCAAGTGCATTGAAAGCTATGGACTGCAATGCAGCTACTAACATCAGTGTATATAACATCCGATTTTGCCTCATTATATCTCCTAATTTGTAGATTTGGCTGCTTTTAACGCGGTTAAATCATCTATGATTTGTTGAGAGTGACGTGATGTATCCACGCTCAAGTAAGTTTTTTCTATGATGCCGTTTGGGTTAATTAAAAACGTGTAACGTTTTGCTAATTTAACAACGAATAAGTTAGTTAATGCTCCGTAACTATCAGCAACTGCGCCATCTTTATCGGCTAGCAATGGAAACGGCAAATGATATTTTTCGGCAAACTTTGCATGAGAGTCGCTATCATCAACACTAACTCCTACTACTTGGCCGCCAAGCTTTTGTAGCTGAGCTAAGTCATCACGAAAACTACAAGCTTCTTTAGTACAGCCAGGTGTATCGTCTTTTGGATAAAAATACAATACCAGCCATTTACCCGAATAGTTAGACAAGTTATGAAACTCACCCTTAGTGTCGAGTAAATTAAAGTCAGGTGCTTTTTCACCCACTTTTGGTAAGTCTTTTGCTAAACTCATGCTGGCATAGCCTAAAATTGCCACAATTAAAACAATAGTAAAAAGTGTAATTTTCAAGATAATGATCCTAATCAAGCGCTAATCTTTTATAGTATTAATGTTGGATAGCTAAATTTATTATAAGTTTTATGATTATCCTCAACACAGTACGTATCAATGCGAAAAATAGATTTGTTTTTTGATAGAAATGCTGGATTTGAAAAGCTTGCGTCCCAGTCAGGATTCGGACTTAAATTCATGAGGATTGTATTAATGAGGTTTACAGACCATCATCCCATAAAAAGTATCCGTGATTGTGCCCAGCTTTGTAACCATAGAAACACTTACATTAAAAGCAACTTTATAACTTCATTAGAAGAAGTCAATAAAGATTGTTAAGTAACAGCTTAATGCTCATCTATTGTTTATAGTCGAAGTCATATGATCTAAAATTTATATACTTGGACTAAACTAGGGCGTTATATAGATATATCTGCTGAAGTAGTGCTATTAAAATGTAACGACATTAACTCATAAATATTTAGTTGTTATCATCAATAATTCTAATCATATGTTTAATTTCTAAGCTTAAAAAGTATTACAAAAGTTACTAGACTCCTAGCAATTCGGAAATTGGCTTTAAATGATCAACATGTTCGCAAACAACCTTCATAATCACTATAAGAGGTATGCCAAGTAACATTCCCCACACCCCCCAAAGCCAAGTGAAAAATAGCAACGAAATAAATATTGCGGCTGAGTTCATTTTGGCAATCCGACCAGTCATCCACGTCGTGACGAATACGCCTACAATTGTCGCTATTAACATTGATGTGCTAGCAATCAATAGTGCAATTAACAAAGAATTGAACTGCATATAAGCTACCATACCAAGAACCCCCGCTGTTACTATGGGTCCAAAATAAGGTATCACGTGAATTACTCCAGCGGCTACTGACCAAGCCCCCGCATTTTCTAAACCAAATAGTCGTAATGCGATCCACATCAGAACCCCTACCATGACATTGGTGACAATAAGCATGAGCATGTAACGCTGCACAGTACTGTTTATTTGCTCTAACACAATAACTGTAATCTTTTTTCGAGATAAAGAAGGGCCTGTTAAACGTACTAGCTTGCGTTTAAAAGTATCCCCTGATAAAAGTAGGAAGTAAGCAAGAAAAATCATAGTAATGGTTTCGCCGACAAAACCAAAAAATCCTAAAGAACTACGCCACAAATAATTACCAATTTTAAACTTTGGTGTATCAATGACCACGTGCATCGTTGTTTTTTTATTTTTACCACTGTTGCTATCTTCTGAGCTTGTAGCCGTTTCAACTTGAGTGGCTGCAATTTGAACCTTTTGAATGTTGGTGAGGGGATCTCCACGCTTATTAACAAGGCTGGAGCTAATCTTGGCAGCAGCATCTGGAAGTTTGTTAATAATGGATTCAACCTGATTGCTTAAACCAAGTCCCGTAAAAACCATACCTGTTATTAAGCCTAATATAACAATGGTAGACCCTAAAGGGCGCTTCACTTTAATGCGCTCTAACCAATTCACCATTGGATTTAATGCGTATGACAACAGTATTCCTAAAAGCAGCGTAACTATAAACGCCTGTGCCCAGTTCAATGCAAATACTACTGCAATGGTCATGATGACCTGTACAGCTACATTTTTGACTTGTAACGAATCATGACTATCTGTAAGTTCTTTGTTAATCAATGGAACTGGTTCCAAATTTAATTCAACTTCAGTATTCATGTGGTGCTCTCTAGTTTGAATGTTACATTTATTAGAATATTTTAAATATTTAACTTTGATAACTAATTAAATTATGAACTGAAACCTAATTCAATGGGATGATAATATAAAAATAAGCGATTCAACTATTGTTGATTAATCTGGTTGGGCCTTTCACAATAATTAATAGGTTATATAGTGGCGAGTAACTTAATACATGGAATATTTTCGCCACCATCAAATATTAATTGAAATAAGTTTGCATAAGTGCCTACTAGTGTTCGATACCGTACAAAACTTTATTAAAAAAATATGTAGACTAAGTTAGTTCCAAAATAAAACCTAATTATTTCACAAAGTTAAATACCAATGGGACTAAACCTTTTGTAAACCCGTTAATTTTCACCACCACCAATCAATATCATTAAATGCAAAATTTTAAATAATAAGGAAATACGATGACTATAACTACTCTGGTGTTAATTGTTCTAATTTTAATGGTATTTGGAGCTCTACCTACTTGGGGACATAGCAGAGAATGGGGTTATGGGCCGAGTGGTGGATTAGGCCTAATAGTCGTTATCCTAATCATTTTACTATTGATGGGAAAAATATAAGCGTTTTAAGGATTGAGATTATTTCTTGCTGTTTAATCTCACCCTTCAGCTTAAACCAAGGCGCTCCCATAGGTATACCTAGAAACTTAATAACGGCATTCTTTGAGCCAGACCCGATTTTGTGGAAGGGCAAGTTGATGATATTTTATCAACTTGTTAGGAGTTTCCATGAAACGTATTCCCTGTCGTTTATTTACAGAAGAATTTAAAAGAGAACCCATTAAGCTTGTTACTGAGCAACATATCAATCCAGCCGCTGCAGGCCTTCAATTAGATATTGATCCTAAATCCATTCGCTCCTGGATTGCAAAATCGGAACGTGGTGAACTCAAAGCCACACTTGGTGCATCTAAGTTCAGTGGAGACCAGCAAAGTATTCGAGAGCTGGATCGTGAACTCGCAATAGCGCGAGAAGAGCGTGACATCTTAAAACGCACCACTGCGTACTTTGCGAAACTCACGGGTAATCCCCCCCCCCCCCAGAAAAAGATTGCATTTATAAGTAGAATTTTCTTATGATGAATTAAGGAATTTTTACATGAAGATATCAAGATTTACCGACAGTCAGATTATGCAGATTTTGAAGCAAGCAGAAGCTGGCATTTCAGCCCCAGAGCTATAAGGCGAGCATGGCATGAGTTCAGCGACTTTCTATAAGTGGCGTGCTAAGTATGGCGGCATGGATGCCTCGATGATGTTGCGCTTAAAAGCACTTGAAGACGAAAACCGTTGATTAAAAAAATGGTTGCCGAGGTGCAGTTACAAGCCGACGCACTCAAGGAGGCCATGGCAAAAAAGTGG
>JACMMS010000002.1 GCA_014378915.1 Methylophilaceae bacterium | reverse complement strand
CATTATTCAACTTGCATCATTGGCTGCTTTGCAAATCGCAATAAACTCTTGTGTATTAAGCGAGGCACCTCCGATCAAGCCCCCATCAATATCTGGCATTGAAAATAACTTTTGCGCATTTTTTGCATTGACGCTACCACCATAAAGAATAGTGATATTTTTAGCCAGCGCTTCGTCTATCAGCTCAATATGGCCGCGCAGAAAACTTAAGATACATTGCGCATGCTCTGGTGTGGCGGCTTTGCCAGTGCCAATCGCCCATACGGGTTCGTAAGCAATGATTCCTTTGGCCAAACCTTCTTTGCCAACGCGATTAATAACAGCATTTAGTTGGCGTATTACTACGTCTACAGTCATCCCTGCTTCAAACTCTTTTAGTGTTTCACCCATGCAAAAAATGGGTATCAACCCCACCTTGATCGCCTCTTCAAAACGTTGACCAGAAGCTTCATCGCTTTCGTAGCCAGACAAACGCCGCTCAGAATGCCCAATAATGACGTATTTACAACCAAATTCCAGCAACATCAGAGGCGATGTAGATCCTGTATGTGCACCAAACTCGAATCGGCTCATGGTTTGTCCGCCCCAACTGATTCGGGTACCAGTTAAAATGGCCTGTACTTGAAAATGATAGGGATGTGGCATGCAGACAACGTAGTCTGCGTCAGGCAGCTCTGCTACTTCATCAAGCAAGCCTTCCAAAAATGCTTTGTTATCTGGAATATTGCCATGCATTTTACGGTTTGCAATGACCATTTTACGTTTCATTAAAATTCCTCAATTTGAATACACTGATTAAAGGTGTTATTGGCTTGAATTTCATATTGTTAACCCTACTTTTATTATCAAACCTGCATCAATGCTTTCCTAATTTCCAATTCATCCAATCCTTTACCTATTAGCACGATTCGAGAAATCGGTTCTTCTTCATCCCAACCTTCTAATAGAGTAGGGGGATAGGGCGTAAAATGCACTGCATGAATAGCGAGTGGTGCAGATTGGTCTTCTGCATGGATAATCCCCTTTAAGCGCAATAGTTTTTCACCATAAGTTTGGCAGAGCCATAATATGCGTGGCTTTAAGTCTGACCAATTAAGTGGCTTGGGCATGGTGACTGTAAAACTGTTGATTTCGTCTTGGTGTGGCTTGAGTGGCAACAACCCTTTACCAAGTTTAGACTTCAGTGGCGCACGCAACCAACGTTCTGGTTCGGCGCGCTTGCCTGTGGAGTCGAATAACCCAACATCTATTAGCATAAGCGGGTCTATTTCACCAAATACGATGGAGTGTTGTGTCGCTGATCCATTGAGTGAAATAAGTTTTTCTTTTAATGCATTGAATGCTTCTAAATTAGCTAAGTCTGATTTTGTGAGTAATAACACATCGGCTACAGCTACTTGTTTACGAGCCTCTGCATGTTCAGCGAGTTGCTTTAAGCCATACAAGCTATCCACAGTGACTACCACCGCATCTAGCCTATAGGTGGATTCAATTACTGGTTCGTTCATCAGGTTAGCGAGTATTGGCCCTGGGTCGGCGAGCCCTGTAGTTTCTATAATTAGGCGATTAAATTCTGGAATAGCCTGCAGCGCGCGTTTAAAAAACAAATCGCGCATGGTATCTGCCATTTCATTGCTTAATGTGCAACAGATGCAACCTGATTGGAGTAACACCATGTTATCTGCAATGTAGCTACTTTCTATATTTTGCGCCAGAATATGATCCAAACCTATTTCGCCAAGCTCGTTGATAATGATGGCAGTATTTTTCATCCCTTCCTGCGCCAGCAGTTTGTTCAGTAATGTAGTTTTTCCGCTGCCTAAAAAGCCAGTGAGCAAAGTAACGGGGATGCGTTTATCCATTTAATTTTCTTAAAATCTGACGTAATTTTGTATTTTAGCGCGATAAATACTTGTCCTGCATTTGAATACGCAATTTATTCTGTAAAATAAGCATAAATTATTTAGCGGTAAGCACATGAACGTATTTTATGAAGAAGATGGTCACTTTAAAGTGGCCTCGATAATGAGCGAAACTGGTGGTGCACTACAAGTTGAATCGCAATCTGGTAAACGTAGTAAGCTTAAGGCTAACAATGTGTTAATGCGCTTTGAAGCAGATGCTTACGGCTTTTTAGAAGCAGCAAATACCGAAGCCCTAACACTAGATACAGACTTTATGTGGGAATGTTGTGGTGAAACTGAGTTTGGTTTTGCTGAGTTTGCAGAGGATTATTACGGAGGCAAGCCTACCTCCATTGAAGCCGCTGCCACTGCAATTAAATTGCATAGTGCGCCAATTTATTTTAATCGTAAAGGCAAAGGGCTCTACAAAGCCGCAACGGCAGAAGTATTGAAAACCGCAGTAGCCGGGCTTGAGAAAAAGCGCCTGCTAGCTGAAAAGATGGCGAGTTTTGTAGCGCAGCTAAAAGCACATGAGTTACCAGCGGACATTGCAACTAAGCTTGATATGTTATTGTACGCGCCTGATAAAAATTCTTTTGAATATAAAACCTTAGATACCGCTTCAGCTGAAACGCATTTAAGCCATCTCAAATTATTGCAGGCATGTGGGGCAATTCCATCAGCGCATGATTATCATCTTGAGTGTTTTTTGCGCGAGTACTTTCCTAAAGGTATTGATTTTACAGAGTATGAAGTAGATGAAATTGTGCAAGAGTTACCATTGGCTGAATCTGAAGCATTTAGTATAGATGATGCCACTACCACAGAAATTGACGATGCTTTTTCAATTAAAAATTTAGCTAAAGGCAATACACTCGTCGGTATTCACATCGCAGCGCCAGCTTTGGGCATTCCCGTCAATTCGCCACTAGATGTTGTGGTCATGCACCGATTATCTACCGTATATATGCCCGGCAATAAAATCACCATGATGCCAGAGGCGGCGATTAGGCCTTTTAGCTTGGATGCAGGTGAAATTAAACCTGTGTTATCTTTGTATTTAGAAGTCGCACCAGACCTAAGTATTGTGGCACGTTACACCAAGTTAGAACGCATTAAAATGGCCGATAACCTGCGTCACGATACGCTAGAGCCATTTTTTAATGAGGCGACTTTAGAGCGCGATAGTGGTCATCCCTATTGGGCTAAGTTACTGTGTTTATTTAATTTAAGCGAGAGTTTAGAAAAAATACGTGGTAAGCATGACCCCAATAAGCCCCCACAAATTGATTATAATTTTCATGTAACCGCTGGCCTTGTGAGTATTGTTGCACGTCGTCGTGGCGCACCTATGGATAAGCTTGTGGCAGAACTGATGATAGAAGCCAATAACCAATGGGGCGCGCTATTAGCCCAGCATGAAATCCCTGGCTTATATCGTGCGCAAACTGGCGGTAAAGTATTTATGACGACTAAAGCTGAACCTCACATTGGTTTGGGTGTAGCACAGTATGCGTGGAGTACCTCACCCTTACGCCGTGCGGTAGATTTAATTAATCAGCGACAAATTATTACCGCCATACAAAATACCGAGCCTGCTTATCCTAAAAATAGCCCAGATTTAACGACACATTTACGTAATTTTGAGCAAACTTACACTGCTTATAGTGACTTTCAAACGCGTATGGAGCGTTACTGGTGTCTGCGATATTTGGTACAAGAAAATATTTTGGAAGTCACTGCTACTGTTTGGCGAGATAACTTAGTACGCTTGGTTGAGGTGCCATTTTTCACCAAAGTGCATAACTTACCGACGCTTAAACCTACAACACGCGTTACGCTACAAATCAAAGAAATTGATACTTTGTTGATGGAGTTGAGTACGCGTTTTGTAGCTGTGCTGGAAGAAGCCAGTGCTGATACTGTATTGGATATAGAGCTAGAAGCTGAATTGGAGATTAATCTTAATCTTAAAGATAAATCTGCCGATTCGACAAAGGTGGCTGAAGCTATTGAACAACCGCAAGCAGAAATCATTGCAGATGAAGTGGCGATTGAAAATTCAAAAAAAAGTGAAGAT
The DNA here is from genome assembly GCA_014378915.1 of Methylophilaceae bacterium. Classification (GTDB taxonomy): domain Bacteria; phylum Pseudomonadota; class Gammaproteobacteria; order Burkholderiales; family Methylophilaceae; genus JACMMS01. The sequence continues at coordinate 20,243 of JACMMS010000002.1, read as the reverse complement.
TCAGTAAAGTAAATGATAAGCAAGATAATGAGAAAAATCCATCGTGCTTTTAATCAAGCAGAAGCTAGTGTTGATGTAACCGAAGTGGACGGTGTACGCTCTTTGCACTTGGGTTCTGTGACAGTTCAAAGTGCAATGCGTGTTAAAGACCCTAATGCGCTGGAATTGACTTACTCACGCGGCATGATGTGTTTTTTATTGTTCAACACAAGCGTTAAACATTTACTATCGATTGGCTTGGGCGGTGGTTCAGTGCCAAAATACCTACATGCCTATTGCCCTGAGATTGTCAGCACTGTGGTTGAAATAAACCCACAAATTATTAATGTTGCGCGTAGCCATTTTTACTTACCAGATAACGATGAGCGCTTAAACGTCATTGAAGGCAATGGCTTAAAGTATTTGATTTTGCATACAGAATCAGCCGATATTCTAATGCCTGATATCCTAATGATAGATGCGTTTGATCAATTTGGTATTCCACCTGATTTTTGCTCGCAAATGTTTTTTGATAACTGCTCGGAAGCCCTAAGTGATAGCGGTATATTAGTGATTAACTTATGGGGTTCAGATAAAAAATTTGATGTATATTTGCAACGCATAGAGCAGAGTTTTAATCATCAAGTGCTGATATTACCCACTGGAAAACCTGGCAATATTGTGGTTTTCGGCTTTAAAAAATTACCAATAGATTTGCGTATTGCGAGTTTGCGCACAAAAGCAAAAGAGTTAGAAGCGACACATAAAATTGAGTTTATTCAGTTTGTGGAAAAATTAAAAGAACACAATGCTAGCACCAGCAACCGCTTAATGCTTTGACATTATTTTTTTGCAATGACAATTAAGCCAGTAAGCATTAGCGTGACGCCAAAGACTACACGCAACGTAATCGCTTCTTTCAGTAAAATCCAAGCTAACAAAATGGCGACAATGACGCTGGCTTTATCTATCATCGCCACAGTAGCTACATCACCTTGTTTAAGCGCTTTATAATAAAACACCCATGAAAGTGCCGTGGTGACGCCAGACATGCCTAGCCAAACATAGTTAGTTTTATTTAAGTTGCGTAGTTCACTTGGTGAAACAGCAAACGCTGCAAACATTAAAATAAACACAAAAACAAACACGGTGCGTAGTGATAAGCCTAGCTCGGGGGTAATGCCAGCTAAACCTTGTTTGGCAATCACTGAAGTAAAGCCGGCAAAAAACATAGAAGCAAAAGCGTAAAGTATCCAACGTTCCATCGCGTTTCGTCCTTAAACTTAATTTTTAATCAGATAATAGCTACTTTAAGCGATAATACGCATTTGAATGAGCAGTTAGAAGAATATTTGACATGAATCAGTATTTCGCCACTTGCCCGCGTGGCCTAGAAGCCTTATTAGCCGCCGAACTTAAAGACTTAAAAGCGAGCAACATATCATCTACAGATGGTGGAGTCGGCTTTGCTGGCGACTGGGCAGTATGCTATGGCGCTAATTTACATTCACGTATTGCCACAAGAGTGATGTGGCAAGTTGCAAGTGGCAAATATGCTACAGAAGAAGACCTATTCCTAGCGGCCTACAAGCTCAATTGGAGCCAATGGTTTGATGTAGGACGTGACTTCATGGTAAAAGTCACTGGCGTAAAATGCCCGCTCAAAAGCTTAGAATTCACTACATTGAAAATCAAAGATGCAGTCTGCGATAAATTTAGACAGGCCGTTGGCAGTCGGCCTTATATCAATACCAAAGAGCCTGATGTGCGTATCCATGCTTATTTAGCGGCAGAAGAATATCAGTTTTACCTTGATACCTCCGGCAATGCTTTATATCAACGTGGTTTACGCAGTGCCAGTATTGAAGCTCCTTTGCGTGAAAACTTAGCTGCAGGCATTTTGCAGTTATCAGGCTGGCAACCAGGTACGCCACTGTTAGACCCTATGTGTGGTAGTGGCACATTTTTACTTGAAGCGGCAATGATGGCGCTTAATATAGCGCCTGGTTTAAATCGTAGTTTTGGTTTTGAAAAACTAAAGAATTTTGATGAAGTTGTTTGGAAAAATATCAAACAAACGGCTATGAATAAAACTAAACCTACAAAATTCCAAAAACTCTACGGTAGTGATGCTGATTTACGTGCAGTGCGTGTCACTAAACAAAATTTGCAGGAGGCAGGTTTTGCCGAAGTAGTGCAAGTAGCGCATATCAATATGACTGAGGTAGTAGCGCCTAGTGATACTGGAGTGCTCATTGCCAATCCACCTTATGGCGTGCGTATTGGGGAGGATGAAGAGCTAGCCGCTTTGTATCCGCATATGGGAGAAACTTTAAAACGTAGGTTTAGCGGCTGGAACACCTACTTTTTAACGACTGATATGCGCTTACCAAAACTCATGCGATTAGCTCCAAGCAAGCGTACACCTTTATTTAACGGACCGTTAGAGTGCAGATTGTTTGAGATTAAAATGGTGGCAGGAAGTAACCGTAAAGAAAAACCAGCAGGATAATTACATAATGATTATGATTAATCCTCCTGATTCATTAGCTAGCTTGCGCGAACGTATTAATGCTTTTGTCAATGAACGTAATTGGGAGCAGTTTCATTCCCCGAAGAACTTAGTAATGGCAATGATTGTAGAGGCGGCAGAACTGGTTGAGCATTTTCAGTGGGAAACCGAACAAGCAAGTCGTGAATTAACCGCTGAAAAACGTGAACAAGTCAGCCATGAGCTAGCAGATACTTTTGTTTATTTGCTGCGCATTGCTGAAGTGCTGAATATCGATTTAATTGAAGCAGCCAATACAAAAATAGGTTTAAATGCAAAGAAATATCCAATAGAAAAGGCACGTGGCAGTAATGCAAAATATAAGGATTACGAATAACTAGATTTTTAGTAGATGTTCTATTTATTTTGCACGATCAGTAGTTGTAAAAAAGCTCAGCAAGTTTCGCCGAGCTTTTTTAATCATTAATTTCTTAGAGTAATGTTATAAAGATTCTAGTGCCGCTTCATAGTTTGGCTCATTAGCAATTTCACTAACTAATTCAGTGTAAATAACTGTATTGCTTTCATCTAACACAATCACAGCACGCGCTGCTAAACCAGCTAGTTTGCTAGTTGCGATTAATAAACCGTAATTTTTTAAGAAATCACGGCCACGCATAGTTGATAAATTTACTACATTTTCTAAGCCTTCAGCCGCACAAAAACGGCTTTGTGCGAACGGCAAATCCGCTGAAATGTTAATGACAACAGTATTTTCTAAGCTACTAGCGCTTTTGTTAAATGTACGTACTGACATAGCGCAGGTAGGTGTATCTACACTAGGAAAAATATTAAGTACTTTGCGTTTGCCAGCAAACGATTCCAATGTTTGATTAGCTAGTGCCTTATCTACTAGTGTGAAATCGTGTGCTTTTTGACCTACTGAGGGTAAGCTACCAAATACTTCAACTGGATTGCCTTTAAGGGTGACGTTGCTAGACATAGTGTTATGTTCTCCGTGGTGGTGGTTATTGCCAAATTAGGTTTAATTCAAAAAAGCAATGTTAAATCAAAACCAGCTTGATTGATACGTGCATTGCTATATTGAAGGCGTAAATATATTTAACCAAATAGATTGATTATTGAGCACTTAAGCCAGCAAGTCTTCACTTAAATATCCAATGGTCATGGTTTGATTATGCAATACGCTATCTGACGTATTAGGCCTTGGTGCCAGTTCTCCATAAGAATAAAAACCCGTCACCGTTGTTTGTGTACCTAAAATTTGTTGTACTAACCTAACTTCATCCACAACTTGTGCTGCCATGACACCTTTGCGCCCCACACAGCTAACACACACCGCTAATCCTGTTTGACTGGTTGAGTTATTATTTAAGTTTTCTAATACCATTTGTGCTGCAGCACCAGCACCTTCTACGAGTTTATCGTGTGTGCTCTGGCAAAGCCTTACAGTTTCGCCTTCTAGGACATTGCCTGCAAAAGTGAGGCTATTCTCTTGAGGGTTCACGGCAAGCAAGGTGCGAATTTTATCTACATCGCGTTTACCTTCTTCAATTACGGCTAGAGGAAACTTTAAACCAGTACCTGGTAAGCCTTTGGCGTAAGCTTCACCGATGTAAAGTTTGTACAAGGGTAAAGCAGGTTTTCCATCCATTTCAAACACAACGTTTTTTTCTGATTTAGTGACTTTACGCGGTGGTCCATAAGGTTTCCAGCCGCCTAGTGCACCACTAGATGTAATTAAATGATTGCCATATAAACCGATTGCAATTACTAAGTTATCAGAAATAGTATCGTTAAATAATTGCAGTGTTTTAACAAAAGCACCACCATCACCAGCGAGTCCACCAACAATTGGTATATCACCTAACACGCTTTGAAAGCCAAGTAAAAGCTCAGATCCATTGACATTTAATCCATCAGAAAAAACCATCACGGTACGTAAGCTATCTGCTTTAAGTTGGCTTGCAATTCCAGCTGCGGCTTCAAAAGAGCTTTGCATGCTGGTCATTTTGGTGTGGCTAACGCGTTGAACGGTTTTTTCCCACAATATAGCGGTAATTTGTAAACTTTCATCAAATACACCAGCTGGGCTGATTTCACCAGAAGTAGTACAGCCTACAATTTGCGCTGCTGGGTAGCGTGCCTTTAAAAAAGCCGTAAGTTTCCCATCGCCAAAACGTTTCACTGAGCCAAACACTAGCACCAAATTAGCGTTGGGCAGGGGAGATGTCGATGGTAAATCTTTGAGTGCCATCTTTTCTAATAAAGATTCTTGCTTAATGATCATTACTAATTCTTCCCTATATTGCTGTTTTACTTTTATCGTTATAGTTAACCAAAAAAAATTAAATTATTGAATATAATCGACGATTATTGGTAAATTAAATGTCAATAAATTGTAATCATAGTTAATGTATATTGTTATAAACCTAATGTAAATATAAAAAAAAGTATCAATTAATCGTGCGTTACGGTTATAGTATTTTGTGTTGGCGGTAATAATTTTGAAAAGTATATTTAATACTACAATAATCAAAAAATATAAGTAGCTAAATAATTGCAATTAAGGAGTTGTTGCGTGGAGAAAGTGAATCTTACTGGTACCAAAGTGATGGTAATAGACGACAGTAATACCATTCGTCGCAGTGCTGAGATATTTCTTAAAGCTTCGGGTTGCGAAGTCATATTGGCTGAAAATGGATTTGACGCACTTTCAAAAATATCAAGCGAACTTCCACAAATTATTTTTGTAGATATTATGATGCCACGATTAGATGGTTACCAAACTTGTGCTTTGATCAAAAGAAACCCTCGTTTCAAAGCCACACCTGTGATTATGCTTTCTAGCAAAAATGGTGTTTTTGATAAAGCACGTGGGCGAATGGTGGGCTCTGATGAGTATCTCACTAAGCCATTTACTCAAGATACCCTGATTGAAGCAATCTTGACGCATGTTAGCGTAGCTTAAAATAACTCATTAACTATATTATTAAAATGGGCAAACCACCATGACAATTTCTAAAGTATTAGTAGTAGATGACTCTGCAACGGATCGATTTTATTTGACTGAAATATTGCAAGCAGCTGGTTTTGAAGTATCAACAGCCGAAAGTGGGGATGAATGTCTGGTTATGGTCAAAGAAAACCTGCCTGATTTAATTATAATGGATGTCATTATGCCTGGCTTGAATGGTTTTCAGACGACACGCGCACTTTCTAAAAATGCAGAAACCAGTCACATTCCAGTGATTATGTGCACGGGAAAAGAGGTCACCGATCGAGCTTGGGCGCTGAAGCAAGGCGCGAAAGAGTGTGTGATTAAACCAGCAAATGCTGAAGAGTTGGTAGGTAAGATTAAAACTTTAGAAAAAAATACTTAGGGCATTATTTAGACTATTAATTCTTAGATAGACAATAGTGGAATTAAGTGGGAGTGAGTCATGGCTAAACAAAAACTAAACTTACAAACTTATCAGCAAGATATTTTAGCGCGTCTAAAAAACGTTGTAGGTAGCCCACAAAATGCGGTAATTTCACGCTTAGGTGTGAGTATTGCTAACAAAAATTATTTAGTTTCTTTAGCTGATATTAGTGAGGTAGTTCCAGTACCACAAGTGACAAAGATTCCGCTAACGCAAGATTGGTTTTTGGGTGTAGCTAACGTGCGTGGTAATTTGGCGGCCATTACTGATTTAGCTCGTTTTTTAGGTGATGCTGCACAGCAAGTGAGCAGTGAGAGTCGAGTACTGTTAGCGCATGCTAGATTTGGGTTGAATGCCGGTTTATTGATTGAACGTCTAATTGGTTTGCGCGATGTGAATGCCATGCAACTCAAACATGTTAAATCAGGCAGTGATGCTTGGGATAGCAAGCTATATCAAGATGATAATAATCAAGATTGGCAAGAAATTAATATTGAAGTATTAATCACAAAAAAAGAATTTTTGCAGGTTGCAATTTAAACCTAAATAGCTTAAATTTTTAGCAAAAAAAAGCACAAAAATTTATAACAAAAAGCACTTACGTAAAGCACTACGCAATTCAAAAAATAATTTAATTATTTAATAAAAGTAATCATCAGGGGGCGGTAATGGCAATTAATTTCGCAGCGTTTAAAGAATTATCTGCAAAAATAAAGCAGTCATTTTCTTTTGGATCAATTGCAGGCGATCAGCTTGAAACGCAAGATGTTAAAGGTAGCGGTTATAAACAGTTGCTAGGGCAAGTGATTAGCTTTGTTATTTTTACTTTAATCACTTTCTGGGTAATTAGCCAAGTTCGGGTTGATGGACCAATTTACAAATCCATTAAAGAGTACCAAGATTTACGTTCAGATATATTGCCACCGCCTTTATACGTAGTGGAGTCATTCGCTTCGCTTAATCAAGCCTTTGTTGCAGCGGGTGCATCTGATTATGTCACACGTGATAAAAAATTAAGTCAAATTTCTGCTAATGAAAGGATATTTAAAAATAGAATTTCTGTTTGGCGTGAGCAATTAAAAGATGATAAAGAGCTAGAAGGTAAATTAGAGGTAGTATCTAAAACAGGCGAAAACTTTTTTAATATCGCTAAACAAAAATATATCCCAGCCCTATTAATAGGCACTACAGAGGCAATTGGTCCATTGGGCGAGCTGTCAGATAGTTATGAAGTACAAAAAAATACCATAGGCCAATTAGTTGCTAGCTTAGCTGCAGCAAATGAGAGCTTTTTAACAAAAGAGGGTAATTTCATCCATAATGTTTTAATTGGTTTGGCTTTACTGAGTGTGTTAATTATTATTTTTATGATGTATTTCGGTGGTCGACAAGTAAAGGCGGTAGAGTCTGGCGTACGAGAAATGACAAATGTAGCGCTACAAAACCAAACTGCTGTTCTAAGATTGCTTGATGAAATGGGAGATTTGGCAGATGGTGATTTAACCGTCAATGCGCAAGTCACTGAAAGTATTACAGGTGCGATTGCTGACTCAATTAACTACACGATTGATAGCTTGCGGGATTTGGTGGTGGAAATTAACCGTGCAACAGAGCAAGTGAATCAAGCAACTGAGCAAGCCCAAGTTACTTCAGTATCGTTACTTTCTGCGGCAGAACAACAATCATCACAAATTATTGAAACCACTGATGCGGTGAGCAATATGACGCGCTCAATTTTACAAGTGTCGAGTAACGCGGGGGAGGCATCTGATGTTGCTCAGCGTTCATTGTTGGCAGCAACACAAGGTTCGGTGGCAGTACAAAATACCATTACTGGTATGAATGAAATTAGGTCACAAATTCAGGAAACTTCAAAACGCATCAAACGTTTGGGTGAAAGCTCCCAAGAAATTAGTGAAATTGTAGAGCTGATTTCAGACATTACTGAACAAACTAATATTTTGGCATTGAACGCGGCGATACAAGCGGCCTCAGCAGGTGAGGCGGGTCGAGGATTTACCGTGGTTGCGGAGGAGGTTCAGCGCTTGGCAGAGCGTTCATCAGAAGCGACAAAACAGATTAGTGCTATTGTAAAAACAATTCAGACTGATACAAACAGCGCGGTGGTGGCGATGGAGAAAAGTACCGAGGGTGTGGTTGAGGGTGCTCGATTATCTGATGCTGCGGGTAAAGCGCTCACTGAAATTGAAACGGTTTCGAATGATTTAGCGCGCTTGATTGGCTCTATCTCTAGTGCAACTGTAGCACAAACAGAAGTGGCGGCTGTAGTTACACGCAATATGCAACAAATTCAAAATATTACAACCCAAACTACTGATGGTACAAAGTTAACTGCTGAATCAGTAGGACAGTTAAACCGATTAGCTGAAGAGTTACGTGAATCAGTTGCTGGCTTTAAACTTGCTTAATAAAGTTAAATTAGCTTAGCTATTTAAAAATATAAAATATCTCAAAGCTTTTATAGAATCTTGTATAAAATAATACAAACTTTGTATAAATGCTGGGTAAGGAGCATAAGCTAGTGGCAGAAGAATTCGATAGCGGTCCACTCAGTTGGGTGAAAGATGAAATTAATCAAGCGCTGGATACAGTGATGGTTAATGTGCAGGCCATGGTGCTTAATCCTGATGATTTAAGCACTCTACGTGCTTCACAAACACACCTTTATCAAGTGAGTGGTGCGCTTGATATGGTTGGTTTAGAGGGCTGTAAACGATTTTGTGCAGAGCTTGAAAAGTTGATTGCGAAGTTTGAAAAACAACAAATTAACCCCTCAGCAGAGCTGCTCGCTGATTTAGAAATTGCACTTTCCGCACTAAAAAACTACCTACAAGATTTAATGAATGGCATGCCTGACGTGCCCCTAAGGCTTTACTCTGTGCTTAAACCTTTAGTCATCGCGCAAGGCGAGGTGATGGACGAGAGTGAGTTATTTTTCCCCGATACGACTCAGCAAGCGCCTAAAGACTTAGAAACCAAAAGCTTAAGTGATGTTACTTATGCAAATTACATTATTGAGCAACGTGTTAATTATCAAAAATCATTAGTGGCTTGGCTACAAAAAAAACAAGCTTCTGATTTAGATAATATGCGTTTAGCAATTGAAAATGTCACTCAGGTACAAGATAAATCAGCACAAAAAACCTTATGGTGGGCAGCGACAGCGTTTGCCGAGTCATTGAATGATGAGAAAGTATGGGCCAATCCAGGCGCAATGCGTTTATGTCGTAGGTTAGATCAACAATTGCGGATTACTAGTGAAGGTTCTGCCAAGCCACATGGTAATTTATTAAAAGATATTTTGTATTATGTTGCGCTGAGTGATACAAACTCTGCAAGTTTAGACAAAGTACGCGCTGTGTTTGAGCTTGATCAGTTGTTGCCAAGTAAAGCAAGTGTAAACACTCAAGATAACGTTTTCGAGAGGCAGTCTAAACTAATAAATGCAGATAAGCAGCTGGCAATTAGTCAACTAATTACACGGCTTGATCACATGAAGCATCTTTGGCAAGAGGCTGTAGAGCAAGGTTTTAGCAATCACAACAACGAAGTGTTCACTGCGTTTTGTAATGATGCGGAGGCGTTGGTTCAATCAAGTCAACCACTCGCTAACTTAGCCATAAACAATTATTTTACTGCGCTTTACCAAGCAGCACTCGCAATCAAAAATGGTCAAAACCAGCAAGATCCAGAACAGCTGCCAATCGTACAAATTGAAATAGCTGCCGCTATTCAATTAGCTGAGCACACACTCATTAATATGCAGTTTTTTAATGCAGAGACACAACAAAAATTGCTGGATTCCAGTAAGCGATTACAAGCATTAGCAGTGGGTGAGGCATTGTCAGAATTAGTGATATCAGATAAGTTAGAGAGAGACACCCTTAGCGCACTGGTAGCACAAATCAAAGGCGCGCTCAAATCTTCAGAACAGGCGTTAGATTTATTCTTTCGCCAACCCAGCAATCAAGCACCACTTGCGCAAGCGGTTAAACCATTACAGCAGGTAGCTGCTGCTTTCGATATATTAAATCTAGCGACACCAATGGCCATTGCCAAAGCTGATTTGGCGTTGGTTAATTATTTTTCAGAGGCTAGTTATACAGTCAATCAAGCACAATTTGAATTGTTAGCAGAAAGCTTAAGTATGCTTGAGCTTTACGTGGATGAATTGCCAAAACCCAGGCCACAATCTGATGCCGCTCTAAAAAATGCACTTGAGCGACTTACCGCTGAACACAGTACACGTGGATTAAAGCTAGCTGAAAATGCATCAATTGTTTCTGAAACATCTAATACTAGCGCTGCTGAATCAGATGACTTAGATAATCCTGCAACGGCTTATGCAACGAGCTCTTTAACATCAGCTTCATCAATCGATGCTGAATTACTGGAGGTTTTTTTAATTGAAGCAGAAGACGTGATTGGTCAAAATGCACAAAATCTACAAACATTGCGTGTTAATAATACCGATGTAGAAGCCATGGGCGATATTCGTCGTGGTTTTCATACGTTAAAAGGCAGTGGACGTACGGTTGGGTTAAATGATTTGGGCAATGTTGCTGGGTTTGTAGAAACCATGCTAAATGGCGTGATTGAACGTAAAACTTTTTTACAGGCTGATCAATTAGGCTTTTTAGAGCAAACAACAGCAGCGTTTGCAACTTGGGCTGCTGAGTTAAAAGATTCTGGTGTTGCGGATGTTGATGTGGATGAATGGCAGCAAAAAGTAAATCTAATTGTTAAACCAAAGGCTAATTATCAAATTGAAGAAGTTGTAATAGGCGGTACACGTAAAATGAGCCGTGGCTTATACAACGTATTTTTACAAGAAGCTCAGCAGAACCTATCGCTCTTGCAAGCCGATGTAACTGGGTTAAGTGAAAATAGTAACGCCAAGAATTCAACACTTAAACCGAATGAAATCATTAAACGCGCGGTGCACACATTGGCCAGCAATGCTTTGACTGCAGGCTTTAAGCCTATGGGTGAGCTAGGTCGTGCTCTAGAAAATTGGCTTGACGAATATCAAGGAAGCTGGACGAATGAAACGTTAGTTTTATACAAAAAAACTGTCAAATCTTTGTCTGATATGTGCGATCGTGCCGCGAAGTTAATGCACCCACGTGCTGCTCCAGCTTTGGTGAAAGCATTAAAATATTATAATTTTCTTAGCCCTGCTCTCACATTACATGAGGCGCCAGAACTTGATTCAGATAAAATTGAATTAGATGATAACGTTTCACCTGACGTTGAATCTTATGCTACTTTATCAGTGAGCTCTTCAGAAGCTAGCGCGGGATTAATTGAAGAAACGCCAGCAGTGGAAACTACGGCTAATGATGTGCCTAGTGAAGTGCTTGAGCCTGAAGATGTATTGAGCAATCGTCACTCAGTTGAAATAGTGCCCTTAGTTGAGAATCTCATTCCAAGTCCAAGTCCAATCCATGTGAGTGTCGTTGACAATGAGTTGTTGTGTATCTTTATTGAGGAAGCGCGTGAGCTCATTCCACAAATGGGCAGCGAGTTGCGTGCTTGGAATAGTAAACCGCAAGATGTAGAATTGCCTGACGCTTTACAGCGCTCATTACACACACTTAAAGGCAGTGCGCGTATGGCTGGGCAAGTGAATCTTGGCGATACCGTACATGAACTTGAAGACCAAGTGATTCGGGCGCTTAAACGCAAAGTTGCACATAGCGATTTTGAAAATATGTTTGTGGCATTAGATTCTATTGGTAATTTATTTGATGCTGCGGTAGTGGTGAGTAGTATCCCAGCAAATAGTGCTTTAGAGCCTAACGAGCTTACAACAGCCATGCAATTAGAGGCTTTGCCTACGCGGTCTGCACAAAGAAACTCACAGTACTTGCGTTTGCGTGCGGATGTGCTTGATAGGCTTATTAATGAAGCTGGTGAAATCAGTATTGCACGCTCACGTATGGATAGAGAGATGCAGGGCTTTAAAGGCTTTTCACTCGATTTAACCGAGAGTGTGATGCGTTTGCGTAATTATTTGCGCGAGTTGGAAATTGAAGCGGATACACAATTGCAATCACGCTTAAGTATTTTGCAAGAAGCCAATGAAGCTTTTGACCCCCTTGAGTTTGATCGATTTACACGCCTGCAAGAGCTTACCCGAATGATGGCGGAAAGCGTGAACGACGTCGCCACTATTCAACACGGTTTGATTATGAATCTTGATCAAACAGAATCAGCATTGCAACAACAAAACCGTATGAATCGCGAACTGCAACAGGCTTTGCTTAACATACGTATGCTGCCATTCTCATTATTAACAGAGCGCTTGTACCGTATAGTGCGCCAAACTTCTCGCGAGCTTAATAAACAAGTTGATTTGATCATTGAAGGCGAAGCTATTGAGTTGGATCGTAGCGTATTAGATAAAATTGGTGCGCCTCTTGAGCATTTACTTCGTAATGCAGTTGCGCACGGAATTGAATCGCCAGAAGAGCGAAAAAATAGTGGTAAAGAAGCTACTGGAAACATCACAGTAAAAGTGAGGCAGGAAAATGATGAGATTGTATTGCTCGTGAGCGACAATGGTAGGGGCGTGCCTTTGGCGCGCGTAAAAGCTAAAGCTGTCCAAAATGGTTTAATTGCAGAAAACACCGAAATTTCAGATCAGGCATTAATGGCGATTATTTTCGAGCCAGGATTCTCTACAGCAAGTGAACTTTCACAAATTTCAGGTCGCGGAGTAGGCTTAGATTCTGTGCGAAGCGATATTAGTGGCTTAGGTGGGCGGATTGATGTTGATAGCGTCACCAATCAAAGTACAGTATTTACCATATACATTCCAGTGACGTTATCAGTCGCCCAAGTGCTGATAGTGCGTGCTGGGGCGGATAAAATTGCCTTGCCTGTGACTATGATTGAGCAAGCACAAAAAATTAAACCACAGCAATTAACGGGTGCATATGCTGCAGGCGGCATTGAGTGGGGAGGTAAACACTATGCCATACGCTACCTATCTAAATTAATTGGATTAAATGATGCTGTACCAGAAACACATAATTACACTTCAGTATTATTGCTACGAAGTGGTAGTTATCATATCGCGTTGCATGTAGATGAGATTCTAGGTAACCAAGAGGTTGTAATGAAGCCAATAGGTTCGCAGCTATCGCGCGCGCCAGGGTTGGTAGGTGCAACGGTAACAGGTGATGGTCATATTGTGTTAATTATGAACCCTGTGCAATTAGCTAACCGTGAAGTGTTGTCGGTTGGTTCAGTAAAAGTGCAAGTAACTAAAGGTGTGCAACCACAAACAAATACCACCATTAAAAATTCGGTGATGGTGGTCGATGATTCGCTCACCATGCGTAAAGTACTTGGTCGCTTGCTAGAGCGCGAAGGTTTTGATGTCATTATTGCTAAAGATGGTATGGATGCGTTGCAGCTACTACAAGATGTAACGCCCGATATCATACTGACCGATATTGAAATGCCACGCATGGATGGCTTTGGCCTAGTACGTAATATTCGTGATGATATACGTACAAAAAATACACCAGTGGTGATGATTAGCTCTCGTACTGCAGAAAAGCACCGTAGTGTTGCAACTGAGTTGGGTGTTAATGCATTCTTTGGCAAGCCTGTGCCAGATGATGAACTAGTAGCAAAAATAAATGAACTATTAAAATTAACGGTACTTGCCTAAGTTATATTCTAAAGCAGCAAGATTTAAAAACCTTAACTAATCATCAATTAGTTAAGGTTTTTTTATGTTAAAAAAAATGAATCTATTCAGGTCGGCTGTAAGCTAATACATAATTAAAATGCTAGTTCGTCAACCTATTTATTGAGTTTTTATACAGATTTATTCGCTGATAACTCTCTGCATCTAAGGTAAAATTAACTTTATGCAGTCTATAGCCAACTCACCTAGTTTTATTCATTTACGTTGCCACAGCGAGTATTCTGTGGTTGATGGCACGGTGCGTATTGATGATTATGTCGCCGCCGCTATAGCAGATAAAATGCCTAGTATTGCCCTCACTGATTTAAGCAATTTATTTGGCGCGGTAAAGTTCTATAAAGCCGCTCGCTGTAAAGGCTTAAAGCCAATTATTGGCTGTGATATTTGGGTGGAAAATGAGAGTAATCGCGATCAGCCATATCGCTTGCTATTACTATGCCAATCACAAGCGGGATATTTACGTTTGTGTCAACTTATCACGCGTGCCTACTTAGAAAACCAATATCGTGGTCGCGCTGAAGTCAAGCGTGCGTGGTTTAGTGAGCCTAACGAGGACGGTAAAACTAACGAAGGTTTAATTGTGTTGTCCGCTGCAATAGCAGGTGATATAGGGGCCGCTTTGTTGCAAGAAGACCTCACACATGCGAGCAAGCTTGCACAACGTTGGTCTGAGTTATTTCCCAATCGTTTTTATATTGAAGTGCAACGTAGTATTTCTGAGCAGCAGCCATTACAGCTAAAATCCCAACAAGAGCAATACAATCAACGTGCGCTTAACTTAGCATCACAACTTGCGTTACCAGTCGTTGCAACGCACCCAATTCAGTTCAACACGCCTGATGATTTTCAAGCACATGAAGCCCGCACCTGTATTGCCGAAGGCTACATACTCGCCGATACTCGCCGCCCTAAATGTTTTAGTCAAGACCAGTATTTTAAAACGCAAGCAGAGATGCAGGATTTGTTTGCGGATATTCCTCAAGCGTTAGCCAATAGTGTAGAAATTGCTAAGCGCTGTAATTTAGAGCTCAAACTGGGTAAGAACTATTTGCCAGATTTCCCCACGCCAGATGGGTCGAGTTTAGACGAGTATTTAATTAATCAATCACGCGCCGGTTTAATGGCTCGCTTAGCGTTGCTGTACCCCGATGCTTTAAAGCGCGAAGACAAATTACCAGAATACGAAGCCCGCCTTACTTTTGAAAATAAAATCATCAATCAAATGGGCTTTGCAGGCTATTTTTTGATTGTGGCAGACTTTATCAATTGGGCAAAAAATAATGGCGTACCGGTTGGGCCTGGTCGTGGCTCTGGTGCAGGTTCATTGGTCGCTTATAGTTTAGGGATTACCGACCTAGACCCGCTAGCTTATAACTTGCTATTCGAGCGCTTTTTAAATCCAGAGCGTGTCTCTATGCCCGACTTTGACATTGACTTTTGTCAAGAAGGGCGTGACCGCGTTATTGATTACGTTAAAAATAAATATGGGCTAGCATCGGTTTCGCAGATTGCTACTTTCGGTACCATGGCAGCTAAGGCCGTGATTCGTGATGTGGGCCGCGTGCTCGATTTGCCGTTTAATTTCGTTGATGGTATCGCTAAACTTATCCCACTTGAATTGGGCATTAGTCTATCAACTGCGCTGCAAAAAGAGCCTCAACTGCAGCAAAGGCGTGAAGCTGAAGAAGAGGTAAATCTACTCCTAGAACTCGCGTTGCGCCTTGAAGGTGTCGTGCGTAACGTGGGTATGCATGCGGGTGGTGTGTTGATTGCACCAGGAAAAATCTCTGATTTCTCACCGATTTATTGCCAACCAAATGGCGATAGTTTAGTGAGTCAGTACGATAAAGACGATGTAGAAGCCGTTGGTTTAGTCAAGTTCGACTTTTTGGGCTTGCGTACATTGACCATTCTCGATATGGCGATGGAGAACACTAATAAGCAACGCGCTGCTGAAGGGTTAACGCCGCTAGATTTCACTACTTTGCCGTTAGATGATAAAGCAACTTATAATTTATTAAAGTCATCCAACACCACTGCTGTATTTCAGCTAGAGTCACGCGGTATGAAGGATATGCTGAAACAGGCGCGGCCAGATTGCTTTGAAGATATTATTGCACTGGTTGCTTTGTACAGACCAGGTCCGATGGATTTAATTCCAGACTTTTGCCGCCGTAAACACGGTCAGCAGCGTGTTGAATATCCACATCCAGCGACTGAATCAATTTTAAAAGAAACCTACGGCATTGCTGTTTACCAAGAGCAGGTGATGCAAATTGCTCAGGTGGTAGGTGGTTACAGCTTGGGTGGTGCAGATTTATTACGTCGCGCGATGGGTAAAAAGAAAGTGGAGGAAATGGATGCGCAGCGCGCAATATTTACCGAAGGCGCACAAAAAAATGGCCTTAACGAAAAACAAGCTAAAGAATTATTTGATTTGCTAGAAAAATTTGCAGGTTATGGTTTTAATAAATCTCATGCAGCTGCTTATGCCTTGGTTGCTTACCACACCGCTTACCTTAAGGCGCATTATCCGGCAGCATTTTTAGCGGCTACGTTGTCGGCCGATATGAATAACACAGATAGTGTGCATACTTTCTTTGACGATTGTGCACCTAATAAAATTGAAGTGTTGCCTCCAGATATTAACCAAAGTACCTTCCGCTTTGCACCCCTCAATAAAAAGCAAATTTTATATGGTTTAGGTGCAGTAAAAGGCACGGGGTCGGCTGCCATTGAGTTAATTCAAGCATCGCGCGATGAGTATGGTCCATTTAAGGATTTATTTGATTTTTGTAGCCGTCTGGATTTGCGAAAAGTCAATCGTCGAGTGATTGAATCACTGATAAGGGCAGGTGCTTTTGATAAGCTCGAGCCTAATCGTGCTGCCATGCTGGCTGGTGTGAGTATGGCGATTGGCGCAGCTGAACAGAGTAATCAGCATGCTGGGCAAGATAGTTTATTTTGTGAAGTCACAGAAACCGCACACCAACTTCCTAAAATTCAGCCATGGGCGGAGCAAGAACAATTGCAACAAGAAAAAATAGCATTAGGATTTTATTTAAGCGGACATCCTTATTTAAGCAGCTTAGCTGATATCTCGCAATTTGTGCGCGGTAGTCTGGCTGATTTAACGCCACAAGACCAGCCTCGTTTATTGGCTGGTGTTGTGATGGGCATTAGAGTGCGAATGACAGCACGAGGAAAAATGGCGATTGTGACCTTGGATGATGCGATTGCTAGAGTCGATATTGTGGTAGGTAGCGAATTGTTAAATCAGAGCGTGCACTTGCTTAAAGAAGACCAATTGTTAATTGTAGAAGGTCGTGTTAGCCACGATGAGTTTTCAGGAGGCATAAGGGTTAATGCACGTAAACTGTATGACCTTGCCGCTGCGCGAAGCACACATGCCAGCATGTTAAAATTGTACTTTAACGGGCAATCAGATGCAGCAAAATTACTTAGCATGTTAGCGCCTTATCGTCGCGCCAATAGTGAGGCTGATGCTAACGGCGTTAAAAAATCTTGTATGATTAAAGTCGATTACCATAATAAAACTAGCCGTGTAGAAGTGATGCTGGGAGAGGAGTGGCGCGTTGATTTACATGATGATTTACTTAAAGATTTACGCTCTTGGTTAAGCTCAGAAAATGTAAAAATACTTTATAATTAGTGGTTAAATATTTCAAACCAGCAATCAATAGGTTTTATAGGATTTGTGTATGAAAACAAGCTATTTAGATTTTGAACAGCCAATTGCAGAACTTGAAGCGAAAATTGAAGCTTTGCAATCTACGAATGATGATCATGATTCAATCAATATCACCAAAGAGCTTGCTCAGCTACAACAAAAAAATGACAAAATGCTGCAAGACGTTTATGAGAAATTAAGCGCCTGGCAGATTTCGCAAGTTGCACGCCATCCCCAACGACCTTACACTTTGGACTACATCAAACACTTATTTACCGACTTTGAAGAGCTTCATGGTGACCGGGCATTTGCGGATGATCCTGCTATTGTTGGGGGTATTGCGCGCTTTGAAGGTAATCCTGTGATGGTGATTGGTCATCAAAAAGGACGTGATGTTAAAGAGCGTCAATATCGAAATTTTGGTATGCCTCGTCCTGAAGGATATCGTAAAGCCTTACGTTTATATCGCTTGGCTGAAAAATTTAATCTACCCATTATTACGCTCATTGACACACCAGGCGCCTACCCAGGTATTGGCGCAGAAGAGCGTGGTCAATCTGAAGCAATAGCTAAAAATTTGTACGTCATGAGCGAGCTTAAAACGCCGATTATTGGCATCATTATTGGTGAAGGTGGCTCTGGTGGTGCGTTGGCACTGGGTGTGGTAGATCAATTGCTTATGCTGCAATATTCAACTTATTCAGTAATTTCACCTGAAGGTTGTGCTTCAATTTTATGGAAAAGTGCTGCAAAAGCGCCAGAAGCAGCTGAAACACTAGCGATTACAGCTGATAAACTAAAAACATTAGGATTAATAGACGTCATTGTTGCCGAGCCACTAGGTGGAGCGCATCGTGCGCCAGATGTTTTAATGCAGACTTTACGTCGTACACTTAAAGAGCATTTGGCTAAATTGCAGGTAAAACCAATAGATAAGCTTTTAGCAACGCGTTTTGAGCGCTTAATGAGCTATGGAAAGTTTAAAGAAACCGCAGTTAAATAATCGCCAATTAAAATCTACAATATTAAGTCTTCTCAGTTGCCAAATAAGGCCACGACACCTCACATTGTGTTTAAAGTTTTTTAAACGCATGTCTAAGCTAATTCAAAAGAATAAATTGCAATCAAATAGATTGGAATCTAAGCTTCAACAGTTTTTAGTACAGATTTTTGCTCATCAAAAAACACAGAGGCAAGCGCTATTACTCGCCTACAGCGGGGGTTTGGACTCTACTGTCTTATTACATTTATTGGTTAATCTTAGACATACACTCAATTTTGATTTGGATGCTGAGCATATCCATCATGGTTTAAGTGGTAACGCGGATAACTGGGCTGAGTTTTGCCTTTTAACCTGTAGCACACTGAATATTCCGCTTAAAACAACCTACGTTAAAATCGCTGCCAATAATGACTTAGGCATAGAAGCTGCCGCCAGACAATTACGCTACGATGCTTTGTTTGAAAGTAATGCAGACTATATATGCTTGGCTCATCATGAAGATGATCAAGCTGAAACCTTGTTACTACAACTTGCGCGTGGTGCTGGCGTTAAAGGTTTATCTGCAATGGCTGCAACAGACGTTCAACGTCGATTATTGCGTCCTTTGCTTAATATATCCCGCGTTGATTTACTGGAATATGCGCAACAAAATAATCTGACATGGATTGAAGACGAAAGTAACCAAGACACTAAGTTCGATCGTAACTTTATACGGCACAGCATAATGCCTGTTTTAAATACACGTTATCCAGCTATTGCTAAAACATTAGCTCGGTCTGCTGCTCACATTGCAGAGGCGGCGAATTTGTTGGATGATCTAGCTGTAATAGATGCACAAGGCGTTGTGAAGAGTGACGCGCTAAGTATTGCAGGCCTGCAGGCGGTATCCGCTAATCGTGCACGCAATTTGCTACGTTGGTGGATTACTCGGACATATCAAGCGATGCGTATTAAGTTAGAAGTTTGTACTTCGATGCCTATTAATTTAGTCCCTAGTGCTGAGTTGTTAGGGCAAATTTTTAGTCAATTAGCATACGCTAAAACGGATGCTAAAATTGAAATTATATTAGCAAGTACTGCACAAAATATTTTCAGCATTCGTCGCTATCAAGGTATGGCATACCTGATTAACATGCCTAATCTTGAACCACAGGACTACCACATTTTATGGCAGGGTGAGTCAATCCTGACTTTGCCAGATAATACTCAACTTAATTTCCTTCAGCAATTAGATATGGGCTTAGCTTTAAAACGCTTAGATATTCAAAAGTTGAGAATTTCCTATCGGAAAGGAGGGGAGCGTTTTAGACCGAATTACAATCGCCCAACGCGTACTCTAAAGCATCTATTGCAAGAAACTAATTTGCCGCCTTGGCAACGCGAGTGGCTGCCACTGATTTATGTTGATGAGAAGTTGGTTTTTGTACCAGGTTTGGGTGTAGATATTGCCATGCAGGCACATCATGGGGAAGTTGGTTACGTAATCAAGTGGTTAAGAAATTAATGTTTTGGTGGTTGTAGATAGCCAGTTGGTTTAACATAACCACCAGCTCATAAGATAGGATGAAATTACAAGTAACTGAAAATTATTTAAAATGATATAAATGAGACCTTTGCACGAACCAGTTAAACATCGCGCTTGAGGGTGTCCCGTATTTTGTGTAAACGTTGGTTAATCACTGCTGAGGCATTCTCTCCTCAAACTGAATAGTAAACCTATTTAACGCAGGTTTCCAATCACGCAGTGGCATCGTCCATTTCTTGCTGATATTAATCAGCGCCAAATAGAACCATTTCATCACAGCCTCATCGTTAGGGAATGAGCCACGGCTTTTTGTCACCTTGCGTAAGCTCATATTCACCGACTCAATGGCGTTGGTGGTGTAAAT
>JACMMS010000033.1 GCA_014378915.1 Methylophilaceae bacterium | reverse complement strand
CCACGCTGCCACCGTCTTTCAATCCTAGGTTTGGCTGACAACCCGTCCGCGCTACCTTGCGCCAATGCTGCGCGATACTTGCCTGCAATCGCTGGTCGACCACGTCCAGGTTTCTCTTTAACTCACCCATTGCAGCGAAGCTCGGCTTATCGTCGAAACAGATCGACCCAATCCAACGGCTATCCAGCTAGGCTTAAACCCTAATGTTAACTGCGCCTGTATAACACTGCGCTCTTCAATACTGAATTGTTTGTAATTTCCCATGCATCATTTTCCTTCGAAAAATGTTGCACTTCAAATTTGAGCGCGCCTACTGTAAATTAGTCGCTAAAAATAAAAAATGGGTGACTATTGAAATAGTCACCCATTAGGTAATTGGTATAAATCATTAAGCTTCATTATCTATTAAAGGCTATTTCCATTCAACCAGATTAAACCCGAAATCTGCTTCGTCGGTTTTTTTCTTGCTAGCCTCTGCAGATTCGCTAGTATCTAAATTCAGCAGAATAGGCGGCATTTCTATAGGCTCATTTGCAGCTACAGCTTGCGTAATTTCTGGTTTTTCTGCAATTAACTTTGTGATGGCATCATTTTTTACAGCTAATTTAGGTTTTGGTATTTGCTTAATAGTAGGTATTTTTTGAAATAAAGGAATAATTTCCGCAGTTTGCTCATGCTCTTGCGCAATTCCTTTTAGGAGCGCGAGCTCTTCAAAAGTACCATGATTAAAGCCAGATCTTGGTTGTAAGCGGTTATTATAAATTAACCCATCTAAAAATGTGACAGCTTCTTCAGTTTGCCAAACATTAGTTAAATGCGAGGTCAATACATTAAAGGATTCAATACCTTGCCTATTTTGTGGCAAAGGCAATGCGTAGTCTGGTAACTCCACATTAAAGTACTTTTTACATTCAATGGCCGCCGCTTTATATTCTGCTTCTTGACCCTCTTTCGCCAGTAAATCCAATAAGAATAGCCACACTGTCATTGAGCGATCTGGAAAATCAAGTAAATGATTTTGTAATAACTGGACTGCTAGGCCACTTCGTCCATGCGATAAAAACACATCTGCATGATCTAAAATATCTTCTTCAACCACTACAGATTCAACCTTGCTTGCCATAAACGCAGGTTTTAATGGTGCAAAATCAAATTCTTCAGCCGCCAAGCTAGCTTTAAACTTAATATCATTAATTAAGTCATCCGTATTAACTGGCGCAACTGTAGGATTAAGCGTTAAGGTTTCATTTTTTTCATCAAGTACGTACAAAGCTGCTTGATCTGACTCGTCGCCAGTTGATTTTTCATCGATATATGTCCACGCAGCGTCAACCTCTAGTTTTAAGCTCAATTGACGTTTACGCCACCAATCTGCAGCAAATATCGTGCCTGCAATTAGTAGGCACCCTATTAAATAAGCTATCCAGCGCCACATACTTGATTGTTTTTCACTGTGTTCAATTTGTTGCAAACCTGCTTTACTGGCAGTTTCAAGCACTAAATTACGCTTCTGCAATGTGTTTAACTGCTTTTCAAGGTGAGCGAGGCGATTGTTCATTACAGTTACTTCGTCTTGCACTTCGGCTTCAGTAGCAAATGCGCGTGGGTCGGTATTAGGTTTGAAATGCAGCTGAGCATCTAAGCGCAGAGCCAAAGGGCCAGCGGCCACGCCATTATCATTTAAATTGCCACCCGAAATAGTGAGCCTAGGTTTATTGGTGGGCGGCTTGTCAGTAGCGTCTGCTTTGCTAACGTTTGATTTGTTGCTAATAAATGATTTTTTATCGGCAGAAGCAGGCTTAGCGGCTGTATTCGATTGGTTAGTTCCTACATCATCATTTAATGCGCGGGTGATTTTTGTTGCCCTATTGGTTGCGATTGGCAAAACCGAGCTGGTTTGTGCTGGCTGGTGGCGTTTGGCTTTAGATGGTTTTGTAATAATATTTGGCGCGTTGTTTGCAGCACTATTATTAACTTGAGATTGAATTGATGCTAAACGTTTGTTTTTTCGGTTGACTGCGGATGTTTCAGCTGCTTTATTTGTAAGTGTTGATCTGCTAATAACCTCAGCTTCATTAATTAACAACGGATCGAGCAATAAAACGTAATCACGTTTTATTACATCTTCACATTGAGTTGCTATAGATAAATTTACTACCGGATCATCTATAACTTGATTGCTGGATACGAATAATAGCGCCTCACCACCTAGCAGATTCGTTAATTTAAAATTAACGGCTTTTAAATAATCTTCACCCTCATTACTTTTAGCTAATTTAAAGCAGCTTTCATCAGCTAAGCTATTAATACCATGTACGTTAATTTTTGCGCGCAAAGGTTCACCTAGGTGTGAAGTAACATCTATTTCACCCAAACCAATCGCAGCTGCATAATTAGAGATGCCCATATAAACAAGCATGGTCGCTAATTGCACTGTATATTTTAAAATCTGAGAATTCTTCATTGTTAATGCCCTCTTTGGCATTCGCTCAACTTAAACATCGACAGGATATTGACGAGGTTATCAAAAAAATGACAATTCAATCTATGCTGTTAGTTAGATGTTATACTCTAAATGATTCATTCTAAATCAATAGGTTATTTTTTTAATATTTGCATTTTTTGTAAAGATATAAAATCAATTTGACGCTAACTGCTCAAATCTATCTAATACAAAGCAAGAAATACACCATATTTTTTAATATTTATCCTAAGCTAAGTACTTAGCTTCTATTAACCTATACAATTTATTTTAAGCTAATGCTTAGTGAACACCAAGATAAGCGCCATAAAATAGTTAATTTAGCATTTAACCTAAGTTTGTACAGGTTGCTGAATAAACTGGATTCATCACCAAACAATTTAATTACGTACAAAAGCTTTATTTAGACACATACTGGTTGACAAATAATACGCTCGGGCATAAAATCCGCGTCTTAAATTTTTTTCGCCAAGTATTGGTTAGTTTAGATGAAAACCTTTTCTGCAAAATCGCATGAAGTAACTCGTGACTGGTTTGTTGTTGATGCAACAGATTTAGTATTAGGCCGCCTAGCAAGTGCTATTGCACATCGCTTACGTGGTAAACATAAAACAATTTACACGCCACACGTTGATACGGGTGACTATATTGTTGTCGTTAATGCCGACAAAATTAAAGTAACTGGCGCTAAAGCTGATGGTAAGCTTTACCACAGCCACTCAGGTTACCCAGGCGGCATTTCAACAACTACGTTTAGCAAAATGCAAGATCGTTTTCCAGGTCGTGCGCTTGAAAAAGCGGTTAAAGGCATGTTGCCAAAAGGACCATTAGGTTATGCAATGGCCAAAAAAATGAAAGTGTTTGCTGGTGCAAATCATGACCATGCAGCACAACAACCACAACCGCTATCTATTTAAGCGCGATTAAGGAATCTGTATGATTGGTAAATATAATTATGGTACAGGACGTCGCAAAAGCTCTGTAGCTCGCGTGTTCTTAAAATCTGGTACTGGCAACATCATTGTGAATGACAAGCCTGTTGATCTGTATTTTTCACGCGTGACTTCACGTATGATTTTACGCCAGCCGTTAGAGCTTACAGAAAACACAGCTAGCTTTGATATTATGGTTAACGTCATTGGTGGTGGTGAATCTGGTCAAGCTGGTGCAGTTCGTCATGGTATTACGCGTGCTTTAGTTGATTTTGATCCTTCATTAAAAAGTGCATTATCAAAAGCTGGTTTCGTTACGCGTGATGCACGTGAAGTTGAGCGTAAAAAAGTCGGTTTCCGTAAAGCGCGTCGCCGTAAACAATTCTCTAAACGCTAATTTTAGCGTCTTAGATAATAAAAAAGCCGCTTTATGCGGCTTTTTTTGCTTACTCGATTTAAAAATTACATTTTTGAGAACACGAAAAGGCTATAAAAAGCTTAGAAGTTAAGTCTTATGCAAAATAAAAAACTAAAAATTGGTATCGTTGGTGGCACTGGCTATACAGGTGTTGAGTTGTTACGACTATTAGCCACACATCCTTATGCTGAAATTACTGCGGTGACCTCACGTGGTGAATCAGGAATGCCAGTAGCTGATATGTTTCCAAGTCTGCGTGGCTATATTAAAGCTGTATTTTCTGATCCTGCAACGGTTGATTTATCTTTGTGCGACATTGTGTTTTTTGCAACACCTAATGGTATTGCGATGCAACAAACGCGTGATTTACTTGCCATAGGTGTTAGAGTTATCGATCTAGCAGCTGATTTTAGGATTCAAGATATTTCAACTTGGGAAAAGTGGTACGGTATGTCACATGCCTGTCCAGACTTAGTGGGAGAGGCGGTTTATGGATTGCCTGAGTTAAATAGAGATAAAATTCGCACAGCACAATTAGTTGCCAACCCAGGATGCTATCCAACTGCGGTACAACTTGGCTTTATGCCATTGTTAGAAGCAGGTGTGGTTGATGTGAAACATTTAATTGCTGACGCAAAATCTGGTTTAAGCGGTGCTGGTCGGAAAGCGGAAGTGCATTCATTGTTTGCCGAAGCGGGTGATAATTTTAAAGCCTATGGTGTCAGTGGACATAGGCATTTGCCAGAAATTAGCCAAGGCTTAACTAGCATGGCAAAGAGCCAGGTTGGTTTTACCTTTGTGCCGCATCTAACACCACTTATTCGCGGTATACATGCTACTTTGTATGCCACTTTAACTAAAGATGTGGATTTGCAGGATTTATTTGAAACGCGGTATAGCAATGAACGCTTTGTGGATGTGTTGCCGAAAGGCTTACATCCAGAAACACGGTCAGTGCGTGGCTCTAATCAATGTCGTATTGCCGTACATTGCCCACAAGGCGGTGATAAAGTAGTGGTCTTATCTGTGATTGATAATCTAGTAAAAGGTGCAGCAGGGCAGGCCGTGCAAAATATGAATATTATGTTTGGTTTTGCTGAAAATACAGGTTTAGAAGTCGTTCCTTTATTGCCATAACCGTCCATAGTCGATTGTTTTTATAGGTTGCATGCATGAAACCAGTTCGCAGAAAAATTAGACGTCATTTTGGTTTGACGGCCAAGCAAGTGGCAGTAAAATCGCAGCGACCTTGGTATTTTCAATGGTTTTTGGCTGTTTTATTGTTAGCAATTGGCTTTATAACGGCCTATTGGTATTTAAATGTTGGAGAAAATGCTGGTTTGCATAAAAGATTGCAACAAACAGCTCTTGAAAATCAAGCACTTCAGACCAAACTAGTTTCTATAGAGCGAGAGTTACAAATTAAACAAGCATTGCAAGATAACCTTGCTAAAGAATTGGCAAGCGTGCAAGATGAAAGCATTAAAATTAAATCTGATCTAATTTTCTACAAGAATATGCAAGATAAAAAAAGCCGGAAATAAAAATAATTGCTTTATTAATCTGTCATAACAGATAAATGATGTTGCAACACATTAACTTGAATAAAGTTAACAAGGACGATCAGATGTTTTTTAAAAAAAATAATAAAGCGCAAAATAGAATTGATACTTTAATCAGTGCAGAAACACGTATCGAAGGTGATATTCAGTTTTCTGGTGGTTTGCGGGTTGATGGCACTATACTTGGTAACGTAACTGAGTCTACCACTACACCAAGTACTTTAATTATTGGTGAGCATGGTCGTATTGATGGGGCAGTGAAAGTATCCAAGCTATTTATTTTGGGTAAAGTGGTTGGCCCTGTAAAAGCAAGTCAATTCATTGAACTGCAAACAAAAGCTAAAGTCGTGGGTGATTTGCACTATAAATCATTAGAAATGCACACAGGTGCGGTGATTGAAGGAAAATTAGTGTTTATGGGTGAAGTGACTGATGCCGATATTGAAACACAGGACACTTTACTAAAATAGAAGTTGAGTATCTAATACGCTGTATATAAAAGATTTATTTGAAAGTTTAAGGAGCATAAAATGAATGCTGTAACTGATTTATCCGAATTAGAAATGCCAGCGCCATTGGTTTTTACTGACAATGCTGCAAAAAAAGTGAAAGAGCTTATTGAAGAAGAAGGTTCGCCAGATTTAAAGCTACGCGTATTTGTGAGCGGCGGCGGTTGTTCTGGTTTTCAATATGGTTTTACTTTTGAAGAAGAAGTGAATGATGATGATACGCAAGTGCAAAAAGATACGGTAACGTTGTTAATTGATCCAATGAGCTTGCAATATTTAATGGGCGCAGAAATTGATTATCAAGATAACTTACAAGGTTCGCAGTTCGTTATTCGTAACCCGCAAGCCACAACAACTTGCGGTTGCGGTTCCTCTTTTTCTGTTTAACAGATTTTAGTATGTTATAAAGTATCATGAGCGCGAGAAATCGCGCTTTTTTATGTCTTTTAACTACATTATTGAGAAGTTAATATATAAATATCGATATAAAGCATGAGCTTATATCGCTTTATAAAATTTGTAGTCGTTTCACCACTTGGCCATTGATTAAGTGAGATTCAATAATCTCATCTACATCATCGTTATCCACAAAGGTATACCAAATCGCTTCTGGATAAATCACCATCAATGGTCCTTGGTTACAGCGATCTAAACAGCCTGCACGATTAACACGGGTTTTATGCTTGCCGTTTAAACTTAGTTTTTTAACGCGTGATTTCATGTAATCAAAAGCTGCCTCAGCACCTTGATTTGCACAACATGATTCACCATCGTCGCGCTTATTCAGGCAAAAGAAAATATGATGTTTGAAATGATTATCCATAGTTTAAATTTAAAACGACCTGTTTAATGGTTTAATTACTCGGTAGCCAAATTATCATCCTGCGTAAAAGTCCAAGTTCTTGTTACGGTTAAAATATCTGTATCTTTATGAATATCATCTGGAAATCTAGCATAAGGTGCACCTAGCTCCACAATGTGCCGTGCTGCTTCATCCAATACTTTAGAGCCTGAACTTTTGTTAATTTCTATGCCTTCTAAAGAGCCATCTGATTTAATAGAAACTGTTAAGCGCAATTGCCCGTAAAGCTTGTTATCTTTGGCGGCTTTCGGGTAATTAAGGTTACCAATTTTTTCAATTTTTTGTCGCCATGCTTCTACATATAGTGCAAAGCGGTATTCTTGCGTACGTGCACCAATAAACCTACGTTTGGGGCGCTTTTGAAACTCATCTTGCTGTTTTGCAATAAGCGCTTCCAGACGGTCGATTTCTAGCGATTGCGCGGCTAACGCGGATCTATCAAATGATTTTGATCGGGCTTGTTGTTTGCCTACATCGGGCTGTGTTGCAGTGGCTTGCTGCGTATCTAAAGCATCTACTTTATGTTGACTATTAATTTTTGTTAGCAGCTCTTGGGCTTGTTTATCTAAGTTAGCAATGCGTTTTTGCTCGCGTACTTCTAATGCTTTTTCTTGGGCAGATTGTGCTGAACTATTGGTTACAGGGCTTGGTTTAAAAGTGACTTCTGTCGTCTTTTTAACAGGTGAAGGCAAAGGTGTCTTAAGTTGATGATTTTTATCGGTATTGCCGCCACGGTCTAAATTAGCTTGTGCCAATACATCTGCATGTTCCGAGGATTTTTTGGTTTTAGCATTCACCAGCATTACTTCTAATGTAGGTTGATTATCTTTGAGTATTTTGAGCTCAGGTGTAGCAAACTTGATGGTGATTATGGCTGCATGTACAATGAAAGAAACCCAAAGTGCAGTGGCTAAAGCGCCCATAGTGCTGATTTTTTTTTCTAGCCGAGCCATGAAACTTGCAGCAGGTTTTATCACGGGTTTTGATGTAAGTCTAGCCGGTGGTTGAATTATGCCTTGATTAAAGGTTTGCGCAGATTGGGTTTGCGCATCCCATCTGACTTGCATCGTCGGCTCAAAACCAAGGTTATTGACTGGCTTTTTCAAGCTGATTGCTCATTGAGTTTTTTGAGCAATAATTCATGTACGCCACCAAACCCACCATTACTCATGACTAGTATTTGGTCAGTAGGTTGTGCTACTTTTGCAATCGCCTCTACCATCACAGATAAATTATCGTAAACCGTAGCTTTGTCCTTGATAGAGTCCAAAGTTTCTGCAGCATCCCAGCCTAAATTTGCACCATAGCAAAATACTAAATCAGCCTCTGTCAAGCTTTGTGGCAATACGTTTTTCATTACGCCCAATTTCATGGTGTTAGAACGCGGCTCTAATACCGCTAAAATACGATGTTTACCCACTTTTGCTCGTAAACCAGCCAATGTTGTTCTGATTGCTGTAGGGTGATGAGCAAAGTCATCATACACGCTAATATTGTTGACTATGCCACGTACTTCCATACGGCGTTTAACATTCTCGAACTTGCTTAAAGCCTCTATTGCGACAGTGGTCGCAACTCCGACATGACGCGCTGCGGCAATGGCGGCAATGGCATTCATGCGATTATGTTCACCCATTAGGTTCCAAGTCACACGACCTTGCAATTGCTGATTAAAGCTCACATCAAAACTACCATCTGCATCTGCTGCGCTGAGTTGCCAGCCTTTAACATCGGCTGAATCTGCACCAAACAACTCAACTGGCGTCCAACAACCGCGCTCAATGACTCGCTGTAAGCTGATTTCCTTACTATTAGCAACGATTAAACCTACTTGTGGCACAGTGCGTATTAAATGATGAAACTGCGTTTCAATAGCGGTAATATCCGCAAAGATATCTGCATGGTCAAATTCTAAGTTGTTCAATACAGCGGTTCGTGGATGGTAGTGTACAAATTTAGAACGTTTGTCGAAAAAAGCCGTGTCATACTCATCTGCTTCAATCACAAAAAATGGTGAGATGCTATTTGAGTCTTGTTTTGGTGCGCCCGGTAAACGTGCAGAAATACCAAAGTTTTGCGGTACGCCACCAATCAAAAAGCCTGGGGCTAGGCCAGCGTATTCCAGCATCCATGCCAGCATAGATGATGTGGTGGTTTTACCATGTGTGCCTGCGACAGCTAATACCCATTGTCCTTGCAATATGTTCTCTGCCAGCCACTGTGGGCCAGAAATATAAGGTAAGCCTTGGTTAAGTATTTCTTCCATTAATGGATTACCACGCGTAACCACGTTACCAATCACATAGATATCTGGATTTAACGAGATCTGCGAAGGCGAAAAACCTTCAATAAGTTCAATGCCTTGCGCTTCAAGCTGAGTGCTCATCGGTGGGTATACATTAGAATCACAACCTGTGACTTGGTGGTCACTGGCCTTAGCCAGTGCTGCGATGCCACCCATGAAAGTGCCGCAAATACCTAAAATATGAATGTGCATTACTTATACTTAACTAATTAACATTTAATTGAAACTATTGTATCAAACTCAACCGGCTATTGATTCACCTAACGCCAAAGTTAGCAATAATCTTATTGGTTAACTACAGCCCTTTACATAATAAACTTGGGGTGGCAAACCGATACGCTAGCTAATGATTTTATTACTCGCATCTACTTCAAATATTAAGTGTGCTTTACCTTTGGTTGGTGACATGGTAAAAGTACCCCCACCTTCATTACACTTGTGTGGCTGAATCTCTACTTGGGCGCTGTGCGTGGCTAATATGGCATTTGCATTATCACCCACCACGATATTTCCAGGCGCTGCAAATCTGTCATTCTAAATATCATAACGTACGAATTTTCTATCTTCAAACATAAACGTTATTAGCAGGTAATGGGTCCATATTGAGCGTAATGCAACTAGCATCCTCTAAAGGCTTGGTGGCAAGCAAAGGTGCTCCCAAGACCTGCTTACAGATTCTATATTTCCGCCAAACTTAGGAGGGCCCAAACCCATCAAATCTGATAATAATAGGGTCATGCTTTGGCAGCTTGCTCGCAGCTAATTTCTCAGGTGTCGGCTTTGTAGTCGCAGATTCAGTTGTTATTTTAGATTGTTTAGCATTAAGATTATCTTCGGATATTTTTTGTTTTTCGCTGCAGGCAACTACCAGCATTACTAAAATCAGGAGCGATATCAGCTTGTTAACATTCATTGGATTTCCTGTTTTTTTTAATTAATATGCAGTTATATTAGTCGAATACCCACTAGTTTTTCAGCACATACATCGCGAACAACTTTCACTAAATCTATCGCATAAGGCTTGGTCATCATATCCTCAGTTCCTGTGGCATAAAGTTCAGACCATAATCCTTTTTTGCCAATTGGTTTGGCAATCACGTACTCGTGATCCACGTAGCTTTGAATGCCCCAGCTAGGTAGGGCAGCAACGCCTCTGCGGCTAGCCACTAGCTGCATAATCGCAATGGTAAGCTCAGCGGTACGGCGATGATATTGAATATGCTCAGGTGTTAATACTTGGCGAATCACATCAATCCGCGTGTCTGGTACAGGATAGGTAATTAAAGTTTCACCAGAAAAATCCTCTGCGGATAAACGCTGTTTATTTTTTAACAGATGCTCGGGCGGTAATACCGCCATAATTTCAAATTTAAAAAGTGGTAAATGCGTTAAATCGCGACTTTTTTCTGGCATGCCGCCAATGACAATATCTGCTTTAGCTTCGTGCAATAAATGCCATGGGTCGCTATGGAAGCCTGCTACCAGATCAATTTCCACTTCTGGCCATGCACGGCGAAATGCATCCATCACAGGTGTTAGCCAATCAAAACAGGTGTGACATTCCAATACAATTCGCAACTCACCAGATTGATCGCTCTTTAGGCGGATTAAATCACGTTCAGCTTTTTCTAGCGCTTGTAGCATCTCCTTGGCTAATGCTAGTAATCGACTGCCCGCTGGAGTAAAGCGTATACCTTGGGCGGTGCGATTAAATAAGGTGATGGCGTAATGGTCTTCTAGTACACGTATTTGGTGCGATAGCGCTGATTGCGTTAAGAAAACACGCTCGGCAGCATGGGCTAATTTGCCAGTTTCACTGATGGCAACCAGTGATTTTAGATGACGTATTTCAAGCATAACTTTTCTAGGTATGAATTTAATTCAAATTTAACATAAAAACTTTCGCTTTATTAATATTTTTTATTTTAAGAAAATACTGTTTTGTAAAAATTAGGAACAAGCATGGCAACGGCACATATTTTGGGTTACCCACGTGTGGGTGAAAAACGCGAACTCAAGTTTGCATTAGAGTCTTATTGGCGTAATGAAACCACAGCTGAAGCACTACAAGGTGTGGCAGAACAATTGCGAGCAAAACACTGGAAAAAACAGCAAGCGGCTGGCTTACCATTTGTGACCAGCAATGACTTTTCTTTGTATGACCATGTGTTAGATCATGCCGTGTTGTTTGGTATTACCCCAGCTCGGTTTAATAAAAAACCATTTGGTGAGAGCAATGTGCCGCCAGAAAGCACTTATTTTGCTTTTGCACGCGGTAATTTAGAGCAACCAGCGATGGATATGACTAAGTGGTTTGACACAAACTATCACTACATTGTGCCAGAGCTTAATGCAGACACTACAATCAATATCAACGCGCATGATTTTTTAATTCAAATTGATGAGGCTCAGCGATTTAATGCATCAGTTAAACCTGTGCTACTCGGCCCTGTGAGCCTCTTATATTTGAGCAAATCTAAAGATGTCAATAAGTTAGATTTACTCGAACCCTTGGCGCAGCAGTACGCGCACTTACTGAGAGAGTTACAGCATAAAAAAATTGAATGGGTACAAATTGATGAGCCTATTCTTGCGCTAGATTTAGACGAAACTTGGTTAAAAGCCTTCACAAAGGCCTATGCTTATTTTAGAACCTTACGCCCAAAGCTATTACTCACCACTTACTTTGCTAACGTAGCGCGTTACCAAACCAGCATCATCGAACTAGCGGTTGATGGCATTCACTTAGATTTAGTGCGAGCCCCGGAGCAATTGGCCTCTTGGGTGAATGCTGTGCCTGCGCATTGGGTAATTTCTGCTGGCGTAATTGATGGGCGTAATATTTGGCGTAATGATTTAGAGAAAACCTTAGATTATCTTGCGCCGTGGGCAAAACGTTTGGGTGAGCGTTTGTGGCTTGCACCTAGTTGCTCTCTATTGCACGTGCCTGCAACGCTATCACATGAAGTTAATATGGATACTGAAATCAAATCATGGCTTGCTTACGCTGACGAAAAGCTACTTGAGTTACAAGTATTAACGCATGCCATTAATAAAGGCGTGGAATTTGTTGCAGATGAATTAAGTGCCTCACGTTTAGCCATTCAATCACGCAACAATTCTAAGCGCGTGAATGTGGATGCGGTAAAGCAGCGCTTAAGCGACGTAGATACAGTTTCTGCAGAGCGTGTAAGCGCTTTTGCACAACGCGCTACAATACAAAAATCACGATTAAATTTACCTTTATTACCCACTACTACGATTGGTTCTTTCCCTCAAACGGCAGACATTCGTAACAGTCGTGCGGCCTTTAAAAAAGGGGATATTGATGAGCAAACTTATAACGCGCAGATAAAAAGTCATATTGAATTTGCCGTAAAACAGCAAGAGCTGCTGGGTCTAGATGTGTTGGTGCATGGTGAAGCAGAGCGCAATGACATGGTGGAGTATTTTGGCGAACAACTATCTGGTTATATCTTTAGTCAGAATGGCTGGGTGCAAAGCTATGGCTCGCGTTGCGTTAAGCCACCGGTGATTTATGGCGATGTTTCACGCCCTAAAGCCATGACAGTAGAAGCTACTGCCTATGCGCAAACACTCACAAAATTACCGATGAAAGGGATGCTTACAGGCCCTATCACGATGTTGCAATGGTCTTTCGTGCGTGATGATCAAGCGCGTGAAGCGACAGCATTGCAACTGGCTTTAGCGATACGTGATGAAGTAGATGATTTGCAAAAAGCTGGCATTGCCGTGATTCAGATTGATGAGCCGGCATTACGTGAAGGTTTGCCCTTGCAAAAATCAGCATGGGCTGACTATCTGGCTTGGGCGGTGCGTGCATTCAAATTATCTGCCAGTGTGGCGGATGACAGTACGCAAATTCACACGCATATGTGCTATGCCGAATTCAACGATATATTGCCAGCCATCGCGGCTATGGATGCGGACGTGATTACTATTGAAACCTCGCGTTCTGCGATGGAGTTATTAGACGGCTTTGGCGAATTTAAGTATCCAAACGATATTGGTCCAGGTGTTTATGATATTCACTCACCACGCATACCGAGTGTGGAAGCCATGGAAAAACTAATGCGGCGTGCGATTGAAGTCGTTCCAGTTGAACGACTTTGGATTAATCCAGATTGCGGGCTTAAAACTCGAGGCTGGAAAGAAACTAACCAAGCGCTAAAAAACATGGTCACGGTAGCAAAAAACCTACGTGAGCAGTTGCAAAACAATCAACGATCCACATTAAGTTAATGCTAAAAGTCCGTCATTCCCGCGTAGTCGGGAATCTAGGCTAATCAACTACTTTCATCATTCCCGTCTAGCAGGAATGATGAAAGTAGGAAGTTTTTGATTGAATGAGTGTTTGTGCAAAAACCCTTCAAACAGCAAAATAAAAATACCAGCAAAAACATGGATATAACGAATATCGTCAGGATATTTACTATATATAGTGTTTTTTCATTGACACAGATACCTCATATTGCGTTATATTACTGTTTCTGAGGTTTTCAATTTTTAGTCAAAAATTGAAATAAAAGGGAATTTGGTACCCATTTAATCGTTTTTTATTAACAGATTAAATCTAAAGCCTAAGCTGCCCCCGCAACTGTTATCAGAGAGTGCGTTACTCATCTCAACCACTGGAAGCTGTTTT
This sequence comes from Methylophilaceae bacterium, assembly GCA_014378915.1. GTDB lineage: Bacteria > Pseudomonadota > Gammaproteobacteria > Burkholderiales > Methylophilaceae > JACMMS01. Next base: position 7,473 of record JACMMS010000033.1, on the reverse strand, counting down.
TGTCAGCATCTGGGAAGGTAGATTAATGTACAATGACCTGAGAGCCAGGAGACCTGCCGCAGATGATTTTGTATTGAGAAATACAAAATTATTTTAATAACGTTTGAGGCGGGGTGTCCTCGGCAGATAAAAAGTGGTCTTTAATGTAGCTTTGCTTTTCGTCACTCGCAATGAGTTGTAATCAGTGAGCTGCAATACAAAAAGATACTTTTTGCCAGCTGGTCTTTTTGTTTTACATCTAGTTTGTTGCTAGATCTAGCTCATAAAAGGCATACCTGCCCCTTAAAAAGGGAGCAATAATAATGGATGATATAAGAACTTCAGTAGGTGATACAGCGCAATCTAGACAACTGCCGGTATATCAAGTAATTCGTCGTAATGGCGCGGCCGTTAGATTTGATTCAGAAAAAATTTCTATCGCATTAACCAAGGCTTTTTTGGCTGTCGATGGCAATAGTGCAAACTCTAATCGCGTACGCGAACAGGTTTCTGCGCTAACGCAAGTGGTCATGCATGGCCTTGTGCGCCGTTTACCAGCTGGCGGTTCGGTGCATATTGAAGATATCCAAGATCAAGTAGAGCTCGCGCTAATGCGCGCAGGTTCCCATGATGTAGCACGAGCTTATGTGTTGTATCGCGAAAAGCGTAATGCAGAGCGTGCTGCGCAAAAAGCCAATCAGCCAGAACAAGAAGCGCATCGCTTAAACATCAATATTAACGGTCAGTTACAGCCGCTTAACATGGTTGATTTAATTAGTATGGTAGTTGAGGCATGTGCTGGTTTAGGCGCTGGGGTTGAGTCAAAAAATGTAGTTGATCCAAAAATTGTAGTTGAGCAAGCAATACGTGATTTGTATGACGGTATTAGCTTTGCCGAAGTGCGTAAAGCATTAATTTTATCTGCACGTAGCTTGATAGAACGTGAGCCTGCTTACAATTATGTGACTGCGCGCTTGCAATTAGACTTGGTGCGCGCTGAAGTATTGGATGAAAGCGTAAGCCACGCAGATATGGCAACGCGTTACGCAGAATACTTTCCACGTTATATCAAAATTGGTATTGAGGCTGGTTTGCTGGACCCGCGATTGGGTCAGTTCGATTTAACACAATTAGCTGCAGTGATTAAGCATGACCGTGATTTTCAGTTTGGGTATTTAGGTTTACAAACTTTGTATGATCGCTACTTTTTGCATATTGAAGAGCGCCGTATTGAGTTACCACAAATTTTCTTTATGCGCGTAGCGATGGGCTTAGCCATTAATGAGATTGACCGTGAAGAACGCACGATCGAGTTTTACAATTTGCTTTCCAGTTTTGAATTTATGAGTTCAACGCCGACTTTATTTAATAGTGGCACACTGCATTCGCAATTGTCATCCTGCTACTTAACAACAGTAAGCGATGACTTAGAAGGTATTTACCAAGGCATTAAAGAAAACGCTTTGCTACAAAAATACGCAGGCGGTTTGGGCAATGATTGGACACCTGTACGTTCCTTAGGTGCACGTATCAAAGGCACTAATGGCAAGAGCCAGGGTGTGATTCCATTCTTAAAAGTAGTGAACGATACTGCTGTAGCGGTGAATCAGGGCGGTAAGCGTAAGGGCGCAGTGTGTGGTTATTTAGAAACTTGGCATTTAGATATTGAAGAGTTTTTAGATTTACGTAAAAACACTGGCGATGATCGTCGCCGTACTCACGACATGAACACGGCACATTGGATACCAGATTTATTCATGCAACGTGTCACAGAAAATGGTTATTGGACGCTATTTTCGCCATCCGATGTGCCCGATTTACATGACTTGTACGGTAAAAAATTCGCGAATGCGTATACCGAATATGAACGTAAAGCTGACATTGGCGAAATCAAGTTATTTAAACGCGTATCTGCGCTTGGTATGTGGCGCAAAATGCTCTCTATGTTGTTTGAAACAGGCCATCCTTGGATTACCTTTAAAGACCCTTGCAATATTCGTTCACCACAGCAGCACGTGGGCGTCGTGCATAGCTCTAATTTATGTACCGAAATCACACTAAATACGTCTGACACTGAAATTGCCGTGTGTAATTTAGGTTCAGTGAATTTAATGCAACATTTGAGACAAGATGGCGATCACTTGATTATCGACCAAGCTAAACTCGCCGCAACGACTAAAGTCGCCATGCGTATGTTGGATAACGTAGTAGACATTAATTTTTACGCAGTGGGCAAAGCGCGTAATTCTAACTATCGTCACCGTCCAGTCGGTATGGGTATTATGGGTTTCCAAAATGCATTGCACGCTATGCGCATTCCGTATGCTTCGCAAGAGGCCGTTGAGTTTGCAGACCGTACGATGGAAGCCGTTTGCTATAACGCATATTGGGCATCTACTGTGTTGGCGGAGGAGCGTGGTGCGTATTCCAGCTTTAAAGGCAGCTTATGGGATCAAGGTATTTTGCCACTTGATACTTTAGATTTATTAGCCACTGAACGCGGCGGTCATGTAGAAGTGGATCGTTCTATTACATTAGACTGGCAAGCCTTGCGTAACCGTATTGCGACAGTCGGTATGCGTAACTCTAATTGTGTGGCGATTGCACCAACCGCCACTATTTCTAATATTGTCGGGGTGTCGGCTAGTATCGAACCTGAATATCAAAACCTGTACGTGAAATCTAATTTATCTGGTGAGTTTACGATTGTGAACGAGCAGTTAGTCAGTGACTTAAAAACACGCGGTTTATGGGATGAAGTGATGATTTCTGACCTTAAATATTATGATGGTTCTTTGCAAAAAATTGAGCGCGTACCTGCAGAACTGAAACAGCTATATGCAACTGCGTTTGATGTTGATCCAAGCTGGTTGGTAGAAGCTGCCGCGCGTCGTCAAAAATGGATAGATCAGGCGCAATCCCTCAACCTTTACTTTGCTGTGCCATCTGGTAAAAAATTGAATGATATCTATATGCTGGCTTGGTTGCGCGGCTTGAAAACGACTTATTACTTACGTTCTATGGGTGCCACAGCAGCAGAGAAATCAACAGGTTCTGGAGGTGAGCTAAACGCAGTATCGGCACATGCGGTGAGTGGCGATATGAGCGAAGCTGAACCAGCGCCAAAAATGTGTTTAATCGATAACCCAGAGTGCGAATCTTGCCAATAACCCATATCAATTTGTAGCTCGGGTTTCAACCCGACGTTATTTCAAGATATAGATGGCTACGTCGGGCTAAAGCACGACCTACAGATTGCCCCCAAACCGTCATTATCGCTTTTACGATAGTGACGGAATTAGAAAAAATTTAAGGATCAACATGCTTTCATTTGAAGATGAAGTAGTAACAAAAGAATTATCAGCAATTACTCCAGCATTAAAGGTGGTTGAAAATAAGCAGCTAGTTTCGAAATTAGTTACGCCAAAATCTGCGCCAATTGCAGCTAACCAACCCGCTTTTTCAGGCCGTGTAAATGCTTCTGATAAACGTATGATTAACGGTCAAACTGATGTCAATCAACTCGTGCCGTTTAAATACCGTTGGGCGTGGGATAAGTATTTAGCGGGTTGTGCAAACCATTGGATGCCACAAGAAGTTTCAATGAGCCGTGATATTGCACAATGGAAAGACAGCACCGCGTTAACGGAAGATGAGCGCTTAATCGTGAAGCGTAATTTGGGCTTTTTTACGACAGCAGATTCACTCGCTGCAAACAATATTGTACTAGGTACTTATCGCCATATTACCGCACCAGAATGCCGTCAATATTTACTCCGTCAAGGTTTTGAGGAAGCGATTCATACCCATGCTTATCAATATATTGTAGAAAGTTTGGGCTTAGATGAATCTGAAGTATTTAATGCCTACCAAGAAGTGGCAAGCATTAAAGCCAAAGATGATTTTTTAATTCCATTTATCAATATTTTAACTGACCCTGAATTTAAAACAGGCACACCAGAGGCGGATCAGCAATTGTTGCGTTCACTCATTGTATTTGCTTGCATTATGGAAGGCTTATTTTTCTATGTCGGTTTTGTCCAGATTTTAGCGCTTGGCCGTCAAAACAAAATGCAGGGCGCGGCAGAGCAATATCAATATATTTTGCGTGATGAATCCATGCACTGCAATTTTGGTATTGATGTGATTAACACCATTAAACTTGAGAATCCTCATTTGTGGACAGCGGAATTTCGTGAAGAAATCAAATCATTGATGCAAAAAGGTGTGGAACTGGAGTATCAATATGCTGAAGCGACCATGCCGCGTGGCGTGCTAGGCTTAAATGCCACGATGTTCAAAGAATATTTGCGATTTATTGCCAACCGCCGCTGCACGCAAATCGGTTTAGATGTGATGTATCCAGGTGCAACTAATCCTTTTCCGTGGATGAGCGAAATGATGGATTTGAAGAAAGAGAAAAACTTCTTTGAAACGCGCGTCACAGAGTATCAAACAGGTGGTGCACTAAGCTGGGATTAGTATCAGCAATATTTTACATTGTCATTATCTTAATAAAAACCTCAGGCTAAGTGATTAGTCTGGGGTTTTTTTATACGCCATAAAACAAACCTTAAGTAGTATTTAAAGCACAAGCTAGCCCTAAAGTTAGCCTCTTATCGGACGTTAAAAACTCTAACTAAGATGTTTTAATGCATCATTGATTTTTATACGCATTAATTAATAGAAAATACAACGAAAGCCACACAAGTAGTCATCAAAACGGAGTAACACAATGAACATGCCAGCACTTGATTTTACAGGGATTGATGACCGACAGGTTTTTCTTGGACGTCAGCCTATACTTAATCGTAAACAAAAAACGGTGGCTTATGAATTACTTTTTCGCTCTGAAAATAGCTTAGATGTTGCAGATGTGATTGATGACCTTGCGTCAACAGCCGCCGTGATTGTCAATACATTGAGCCAGTTTGGCTTAGAGCACGTTATAGGCAAACACTTGGCTTTTATCAATGTATCAGCCAGTTTGTTGATGAGTGAAACTGTTGAATTACTGCCACCACACCGTATTGTGCTGGAGGTATTGGAAGATGTAGCCATTACTAATATTATTATTGAGCGGTGTAAATCACTAAAAGCCATGGGCTTTAAGCTAGCGCTTGATGATTTTAGTTATCGTAATGAATATGACCCACTGCTACCACTGCTTGATTATATTAAAATAGATTTAAATGTGACACCGTTTGAAGAAATGGAGCCGCTACTTGCTAAACTCAGAACCCGTACCAGTGCTATTTTTGTCGCAGAAAAAGTAGAAACAGAAGCACAATATAAAGCTTGTGAGCTACTTGCCTTTGATTTATTTCAAGGATTTTACTTTGCAAAACCAACTATTTTGCAAGGTAAAAAACCACAACCACAGCAGCTTAGCATAATGCGCGTGATGGGCATGCTCTTGGGTGATGCTGACCTTGGCGAACTAGAAAAGATTTTTAAAGATAATCCAGCACTGAGTATTGGTTTATTAAAGTTAGTGAATTCTGTTGGTGTTAATGGTGGTAGACAACCTATTAACTCATTGCGCCAGGCAATTGTAGTATTAGGCCAAAAGCAGTTATTGCGCTGGGTACAGCTTTTACTTTACGCGTCACCCGATGGCAGTATCGGCAGCACGCTCTTGCAGCAAGTAGCTAACCGTTCACGCCTAATGGAGTTAATCGCAAAAGAAGTCGATAACTACACGACAAACTTTAGCGATCAAGCCTTTATGGTGGGTATGCTTTCAATGGCAGATACGGTAATGAATATGCCGCTGCCGGAAGTGCTGAAAGAAATTGGCTTGTCTGATGAGGTAAATAATGCAATTTTAGCCCACCAAGGCCAGTTAGGTGATTTGCTTGAACTATCCGAAGCGATAGAACAAGGTGACTTTGCTATGGCACGAGATAAAATTCGTGCTTTGGGTTTAACACCAAGTCAATTGACCAATATTCAGCTTGAAGCCATGCAATGGACAACTGAACTCGATGCAGCCTAGTCGTTACTGCCTAACTTAAATTAGGCGCTAACCATCTATCTAAATATTCTTTAGATAGATTTCTGCGTTTTGCCATGTTTGCTAGTTGATCTTCGCCAATTTTATCTACGCTAAAGTACTTTGCATCTTGATGTGCAAAATAGAAGCCAGATACTGCTGCAGCTGGCATCATGGCAAATGATTCTGTGAGCGTCATGCCAATTTCTTCGCAATGCATTTGAGCAAACATATCGGGTTTCACCGTATGGTCTGGGCAAGCTGGGTAGCCTGGCGCGGGCCGCATCCCTTGATATTGTTCTTTAATTAAGGCTTCAGTGCTTAGTTTTTCTTGCGCAGCATAACCCCATAAATCGGTACGTACACGTTCATGTAAGTATTCAGCAAAGGCTTCTGCGAGTCGGTCAGCTAGAGATTTAAACATAATGCCGCTGTAATCATCTTGCGCATCTTCAAAGCGTTTTTCGATTTTTTCGATGCCTAGTCCTGCGGTCACTGCAAATATGCCAATATAATCTGGGGTGCCTTTAGGTGCAATGAAATCAGCTAAACATTGATTAGGTCGAGCAATGCCGTTAATGGTAGGTTTTATTGTTTGTTGGCGCATGCCGTAATAAGTAAACGCCACGGTTTCTCGTGTGTCATCTGTATAAATCTCAATGTCGTCGTCATTCATTGTATTGGCTGGTAATAAAGAAACCACACCATTTGCGCTTAACCAACGACCATCAATGATTTTTTTAAGCATTACTTGCGCTTCAGCAAAGACTTTAGTCGCTGCATCACCTACCACTTCATCCGTCAAAATAGCGGGATAGAATCCGGCCAGATCCCATGTTTGAAAGAACGGACCCCAATCAATATATTGTGCGATTAAGGCTAAATCGATATTACTAATGACACGGCGACCAATAAACTTGGGTTTAATTGGCGTGTTTTTACCCATAAAAGTCAGCTGTGTTTTGTTAGCACGGGCTTGTTCGATAGTGAGCAACGGCACACCTTTTTTATTAGCATGTTGTTGCCGTGCTTTTTCGTAATCTGCTTGAATTTCTGCTAAGTACGCACCGCGAGTTTCTGGCGCCAATAAATTTTGCATCACAGAAACTGAGCGTGAAGCATCTGGCACGTACACCACAGGCCCATCATAATGAGGAGCGATTTTTACCGCCGTATGCGCGCGCGAAGTGGTTGCGCCACCTATTAGCAGCGGTACTTTCTGTTCGCTAAAGTATGGGTCACGCTGCATTTCGCGTGCTAGATATGCCATTTCTTCTAGTGATGGCGTAATTAATCCAGAAAGCCCAATAATATCGGCACCTTCGGCTTTAGCCATGGCTAATATCTCGCTAGCCGGAACCATTACTCCCATATTTACGACTTCAAAGTTGTTACATTGCAGCACCACAGACACAATATTTTTGCCAATATCATGCACATCACCTTTAACTGTGGCAATGACCATTTTGCCTTTGGGCTTAGCAACAATGCCAGTACGT
>JACMMS010000032.1 GCA_014378915.1 Methylophilaceae bacterium | reverse complement strand
TATAACTATTTCAAAACCTTGGCAAAACATCACAATCAATATGGTTAATTACGTAATGGTCATCTTGCTCGCCCTTACCTTTGCATATTGGTTTTGGATAATTTTTAAACCTTTACCTATACCCAAAGTACAACCTTTAATAGCGCCTACAGAAACAATATTGCCTTCCATTTTGGCTGGACATTGGTTTAATCAAGCCAAAAGCCCGGCCGTGGTGGCAGATAATAGCAATTTAAAATTATTAGGGGTGTTTAGTACCACACATAATAACCCTGGTTTTGCGATTTTTAAATTAGCTGATGGCAAACAAACCCATGCTTTGCTTAATCACGAAGTGCTTCTAGGCACTCAACTAGTAGCAATTACCAAAAACTCTGTCACCATTTCACAAAATGGCGTGGAGTCTAAAGTGATGTTAGAAGACAATAAAAACATCGCTCTTAAGCCAGTAGAAAGTATAAATACTGGTGGTTTTAATATACAAAGTTTAATAAATAAAAAATAGACCAAAGCTGCACAAAGCTTATTTAATGAGTTGATTCATTTCAATAATTGGTAGCAGAATAGCGAGCACAATCGCAAGCACAATCGCGCCCATCACTAAAATCAATACAGGCTCTAGCAAGGCCGTGAGTAAACCAATACGATTTTCCATTTCGCGGGTTTGTTGGGCGGCTGCACTTTCTAACATTTGGTCTAAACGCCCTGTGGCTTCTGCGCTACTAATTAAGTGAATTAAAATGGGTGGAAACAGCTTACCTTTTTTTAAAGCGCGGCTCAAAGGTGTGCCATCACGCACCATGTCAATGGCTTCATCAACAGCTAGGCGCATAGGTAAATTACTAATAATTTTAGCTGCTGCCTTCATGGCGCTAATAATTGGTACGCCACTACCCACTAAAATAGCTAAAGTACTGGCAAGACGTGCAGTATTTAAACCACGGACTAAACCACCTAATAGTGGCAACTTTAGTAGCTGCTCATGCCATTTGAAACGAGTTTTTTGATTAGCTAATGCTCGCCGAATGGCGAATATGGAAATAACAATTACTGCCAATAAATAGGGCCAAGTTACACGCAATAAATCGCTTAGCGCAATAAGCGCACGTGTAAGCATTGGTAGAGTTTGATGCGATTGTTCAAACGTACTAACCACCTGTGGCACTACATAAATAAGTAGGCCACTCACTACGAGCAACGCAACAATGGTCACCAAAGCTGGATAAATAAATGCCATTGTTACTTTTTGTTTTAGCACATTACGTGATTCGGTATATTCTGCCAAACGCAAAGTAACTTTAGCTAACTCGCCAGATTCCTCACCTGCAAAAATAATGGCCCGATAAATATCAGGGAAAATTTTAGGGTATTTTGCTAAAGCACGCGACAAAGTACTACCCGCCATGACTTCCGCACGAATGCCTTGCATGACTTCTTTGGTGTATTCATCTTCGGCCTGCTCTACAATGGCATTAAGCACTTGGTCCACCGTTAAACCTGCAGTAAGCAAGGTGGATATCTGACGTGTCACCAAACATAATTCAGCCGAGCTAAAATTTTTCTTTTCAAAAAAACGGCTATTTGCACTGGCTTCAATCGCTTCATCTAAAGCATCGACTTTAAGAGGTGTAAGTTGCATATCACGCAAACGACTTCGTGCAAGACGGATCGTTTCACCTTCCACGGTACCTTTGCTCACTTTACCAGCGGCATCCAATGCTTCAAATTTAAAAACCGCCATATGGTTACCTGTATAAATTAATCTCTTGTCACTGACAATAACTCTTCTAACGAAGTAGCGCCGTCAATTACCCAGCGCATGCCGTCTGCGCGCAAATCTAGCATACCTTGCGCTAAGGCATGTTGGCGAATAATCTGTTCTGCAGAGCGGTCATGCACCGCTCGCTTAAGCGTATCATCCATAATTAACAGTTCGTAAATACCAGTTCGGCCATTATATCCAGTGTGATAGCAATGCTCGCAACCAATAGCACGATAAATTAATTGAGGGCGCATAAGTTTGAGTGGGTTTTGTTTGATATTAATTAAATGAGCATTCATCAAATCTAGTTCAGTTTCATCAGACATAGCCCCCTGTTTGCAATGCGGACATAGCAAGCGTACCAAGCGCTGTGCTAATACACCTGATAATGAAGATGCCAGTAAAAATGGCTCCACGCCCATGTCCATTAATCGTGCTACGGCCGAAACTGCATCGTTAGTATGCAAAGTAGCTAGCACCAAATGACCTGTTAAGCTCGCCTGAACGGCAATTTGTGCAGTTTCTACATCACGAATTTCACCTATCATAATCACATCAGGGTCTTGCCGTAAAATTGAACGCAATGCCTTAGCAAAAGTCATCTCAATACGGGCATTCACTTGCGTTTGAGCAATTTGCGCTAAATCATACTCAATCGGATCTTCTACCGTCATGATGTTGAGTTTACTGGCATCCACACGTGATAATGCTGAATACAGGGTCGTTGTTTTACCAGAGCCAGTTGGCCCTGTAACTAAGATAATGCCGTGTGGCTGATGAATCAATTGGTCAATATCATCTAAAGTATAATTGCTCATACCTAGGCTAGATAAATTCATACGACTGCTATCTTTTTCTAAAATACGCAATACAGCACGCTCACCATGACCAGTCGGTAACGTAGAAACACGCACATCTACGGCTTTGCCGGCAATTCTTAAGGTAATGCGTCCATCTTGCGGTAAACGCTTTTCTGCGATATCTAATTGTGCCATCACTTTTAGACGAGATACCATCGCCGCATGCAAGCCACGATGTGGCTCTACAATATTGCGCATTGCACCATCAATTCTAAACCGCACCACTGAACGGGTTTCATAAGGTTCAATATGCACGTCAGATGCATTGGCAGATAAAGCTTGCGTTAAAATTGCATTAATCATGCGGATGACTGGCGCACCGTCATCTGCCTCCAACAAATCCTCAACTTCTGGCAACTCTTGTAATAATTTAGATAAATCCAAATCACTTTCAATATCGTCGGCAAGCCCAGCTGCTCCAGCATTTTGTGAGTAAGTTTGCGTGAGTAGTTTTTCAAAGGTCTCAGCACTGATGATGGATGCCCGTACTTTAACACCTAGCACGCGTCTAACTTCTGTTAACGCCTCAGCAGATGCGCCTTCCCGTAGAGCAACCTCTGCGCCCTCGTCCGTATAATTAACTAACACAATGCCTTTTGCCTTAGCAAAAGGGTATGGAATTAAACGTGTATGATGTGTTGTAAATATTGGATTCATAATATTCTGTAATAGTGTGTATGCTTTTAGCTGGATCAAAAATTGGATTATCGAATACCGTAGCTTGTAATTTAAAATTAATCCATAATAAAGATATTGTTGGGTATCTAAATACACCTTACAACATAATACTTTAAATTTGATCAGACGTACCTAGTGCTATGCTGAGTTTCAATAGCGCAATAATTGCTCAAATGTAATTTTTAATAAGCATTCAAATACTAAAGCTAAAAAATGAAAAACTCTTTATTTAAACTGTTCAAATTTTTATTTATTATAAACCTGTTAATTTTGCAAACAGCCAATGCGATTGAAGAAGAAAAAGCCTCACTAAACTTTGTTAATGCGGATATTGAGTCTGTTATTAAAGCCATAGGGCAAATAAGTGGCAAAAATTTCATTATTGATCCACGCGTAAAAGGTACTATTAATATTGCTTCCGCAACGCCAATACCTCCTAGCATGGCTTATCAAGTTTTACTCTCCGCACTTAGAACCCAAGGATTTACTGCCACCGAAAGTAACGGCATTATCACAATACTGCCCGAGGCTGATGCAAAAATGCGCTATAGCCCAACCGTGAGTGGTAACAACAAAGTAAGGGGCGACCAAATTATTACACAAGTATTTGTCATTAAATATGAATCTGCTAACTTATTAGTACCCATACTCAAGCCCCTGATTTCACCTAACAATATTATTAATGCTTATCCTAATAACAATATGCTGGTGATTACAGATTATGCCGAAAACCTTAGGAAGGTAGCAAAACTGATCAGCACCATAGACCAGCCTAGCAGTGTAGAAAATGAAGTGATCAAAATAAAATATGCTAATGCGGTTGAATTAACTCAAGTCATTAGCAAATTAGTGGAAACTAATACAGGCGCAGAACAAAGTAGAAAAATGATCGTGGTAGCAGAACCAAGATCAAACAGCATTATTTTAAGAAGTGATAATGCGGGGCAAGTAAGCCGCGCTAAAAACTTGATACAGCAATTAGACGCACGAGCAAGCTCTGGTAATAGCATACATGTTGTATATTTGCGTAATGCTGACGCTAAAAAACTAGCTGCTACATTACAAGCACTAACAGCTAATTCATCGGATGCTTTTAGTAGTGTAGATAACACCACAAAATCCACACCAATGATTACTAATGGTGTTGTTAGCAGCGCTACTAACGCTAATCCAACAGTACTTAACTTAGTGACACCTATCACAGCAACTACAGCAATGCCTTTCAGCGAAAGCAATACCAGTAGCTCCCCCAGTTCTAGCATGATTCAAGCTGACTCATCGACCAATGCACTTATTATCACTGCACCAGACCATGTATTTAATATGTTACGTGGTGTCATTGATAAATTAGATATCCGGCGCGCGCAGCTTTATATCGAAGCATTAGTGGCAGAAGTTTCTACTGACAAAGCTTCAGAGTTTGGCATTCAATGGCAAGATTTACAAAGCTTAGGTGGTAATAGCAATAATATTAGATCATTTAGTGGCACTAAATTTAGTACTAATGGCGCGAGCATCACTAGCGTGGCACAAAATGTTGGCTCAGCCAGCAATGGTTTAAATATAGGATTGTTTAAAGGGCAAATTAACGTGCCTGGGCTTGGCACTATTACCAATCTTGGGGTTCTGGCTCACGCTTTAGAATCTGATGCAAATGCCAATATTTTATCTAAACCTAATTTACTCACATTAGATAATGAAGAGGCTAAAATTGTCATTGGTCAAAACGTACCCTTTATTACGGGTCAATACGCACAAACTAGCGGCGGAAGTATTAATCCATTTCAAACCATAGAGCGTAAAGATGTTGGATTAACGTTAAAAGTGAAACCACAAATTTCAGAATCTGACACGATTAAATTACAAATATACCAAGAGGTATCTAGCGTATCTGATAGCGCCAATTCGGCTGGTATTACTACCAACAAGCGCTCTATTGAAACCTCAGTCATGGTAGATGATGGCAACATTATTGTACTAGGCGGTTTAATTGAAGACCGTATTACGGAAACAATTAATAAAGTACCTTTACTAGGTGATATTCCCGTATTGGGCAATCTGTTCAAAACCCAAGGCAGAGAACACAAAAAAACTAATTTAATGGTATTTTTACGCCCCTATGTGATGCGGGATGGTAATGCGGCAAATACTATTACTAATGATCGATATGAATACATTCGCAACCAAGAAGCCCTTGTATCACCAAAACCAAATTGGATATTGCCAGATTTTCCTGTTGTTGAAATGCCAGATATTGACAAAAAGCTATATACAAAACCTTTATTTGAAAAAGAAATGGATCCTAAAAAAGTGGAGTCTTCTAAATAAAGCACTTTAATAATAGCTGCTTTCTGAATATTCATTCTTAACTTATCGTTTAAATTAATACGCATGAAAAACAAATACTTGTCGACTAAAAACATGATTATTTTTGGTTTGTTGCTAGGCTTTATACTTACTGGTACGGCTTACTACCGTTACTTAAAAATAGAGCATGATAAAGCAGAAGAAGTGAAGCTTAATTTAGAACGTAAAGCTGTCAGCCAGAAAATGCGCGAAGGTGGTAGGCAACTTACGGAACACATGCGCTTACATCCGATGAAACTGCAAGAAGACCCTTTTGCCGAGCCAGAGCCGTCAGATACTGATGAACTAGCACAAGCTCAATTGTGGCATAAAACCCCACCAGCTCAGCGTGCAAAAATATTTCCAAGTAAATAAAGAAAGCATAAATAAGCTCATTTTCGTAAAATTTTAGTGTTGTTTTCGGGACGTTGCTTCCCTCCTACAAAGGCACTAGCCATAGAGTGCAAGTAACTTTGATTTGTACACACACCCCTCGGTTATGGTATTTTTCACAAAAAAAAAGGGCTTCGTTAGAAGCCCTTTTACAATAAACACCAGCTAAATTTAAAGTAGTTCTGGTGGTAAACTCGCTATAAAAGCTTCTTCAGTGAGCGTACCTGAATCAAGGCTAGTTGCTAATGCCAATGCAGAAGCTTCTACGCTAACAGGAGCGGCAGTAGCAGTTGAAGAACTACCTCCACCCCCACCACAAGCAGTTAAAGCTGCACTAAGTATTGCAATTAATACAAGTTTGCTTGTTAATCGCGTATTTTGCATGGTAGATAATGTATCCATATTAAACTCCATTCAAAAAGTGATTAATTAGCTACGTTACCAGCTAATGGCGCTTTTACATTTAAACAACCATTTGTATGACCGAAACCACCAGCACTAGTGACATTACCAGTTGTAGTGTTTGTAGTTAAATCAAAAATGATATTGTCATCGGTACCACCACCTAAAGCACCAAGTGTATTCACGCCGCCTGGCACTTTAGCTACCACAGCGCCTTTACCAAACAATTGACCACGCAATTTCCAAGCTACTTGGTGGTCAGCACATGAAGTGTCACCGCTCACACCAATGGCACCGACTACTTTTTTATTAGCATCATATAAAGCTAAACCACCACCAAAGACGTTAATTCCGCCGATACGGAATCCAACCATTGGATCATTAGCTGTACCAAATTTAGTAGAATCGCCCGCATAAGCAAATAAAGGGTTTACAGGGTTGCTATGTTGCAAACCATATAAAGAACCACCAGGTTGCACTGCTGTAAATAAATTAGCAGTTGATAATGCTAGTTTTTCGTTACTAAAAGCATTAGCTGTGTAAGCTTTTTGTGCAGAAATTACACGGCTACCTGGCCATGGGTCTGTACCACCTACTTTAGCCACCGCACATACACGACCAGCACTATTGACCATGGTTGCCCACATAGGAAAACCTAAACCACCCGAAGTGGTAGTTGCATCTGTACCGCCAGCGGTAGACACTACAGAAGCGACTAGCGCTGTTTGTAATTCTGCTTGCGTCGGTAAGCTAGCGCAACTTTTATCTGACACAATAACGCGATCAGCTGCAAAAGCTGAAGCTGATGATATTAATAAAGCACTTATAACTGCTAGTTGAATCTTTTTCATTTAGTAATCCCCTTAATAAATAAATAGTAGTAATTTAAAAATCACTTTAAAGCTATAGATGCAACACATACTCAGAATACATCTGTTCGCCTAGTAACTTGACATAAGTTTACACAACCACCACAGCCAATACAATACCTATAAAGAGCCATATTGTTTGGAATAATCATTGAATAAATGCTCAAAGATGAGCTTTTAATTTGTTCTCGGAGCTAACTTCGGTTTAATATTGTGTTGAGAATTTATTCGAGTGACAACATATTATAAAGTGTTGTCAGATTACTTCTGGAAGCAGGTTTTAGAAAACAGGTATTTGGAGAATGTTACGCGAAGATGAGTTAAATTAAATTGTAAAAATGAAAACTGATTGAGGTTCAGTTATTTAACAGTGTTGTGCAAAAGTCTCACTTCACTTCTGCATAACAAATTTATCCAATTAATGGAATCAATGTAAATATTTTCATATTAAAAGCACGCTCAATAAACCATAAGCATGCGATAACCATAATCAAAATGGATCCCACATAAAAAATTAAACGCTGGTAAAACCAAGTATTACGCATCATGAAAGCTCCAGGCAAAAATATACTTAATATGCCTAATTGCCCAATTTCAACACCTACATTGAAACCAACCAGCGCAATCATTAATGCTCCGCCCTGCAAACCTAAGTCAGAAAGAACCGCCGCAAAACCAAAACCATGGACCAATCCAAAAACGAAGGCTGCTAACCATCTACGCTTTAATATTCCTGGATATATATTGTTTAGTGCAGCGGTAACGATAGAAGCTGCAATTGTTGCTTCAACCCAACGACTAGGCAGTGTAACTACATGCAATGTAGCAAGTGTTAGCGTAATTGAATGCGCCAATGTAAAAGCAGTCACCACTTTGAGTACATCGATAAATGTAAATTTAAAGTTATGCGAGGGTTGCCAAGTGTTAGCAGTACGAATTAAAACAGCTGGCAATAATAATGAAATTAAAAATAGGATATGGTCGTAGCCTTTCCAGATATGCCATATACCTTCAACAATATAATCTTTAAACTCTGTAAATCTACTTGGTTTAATGAGAATAAAATTTTGCCTAGCATTATCTGGCCCAAAAATAGCCGTTTTAGTAGCCCCTTTAAACTCTAATCTCAGCAATCCTCTATGTGATGGATCAATATCTGCGAATAAGGTGTAATTAACGTCAAGATTATTAATAGCGGCCTTACAATCAGAAGCAAATTTAATGACTGCATAAGCGCCATCGGTATGATGATCAATCAGTATTTGCTTTGGCGTAATGTCACATATTGTTTGGTAATTTTTTATTGGTAAGTTTGTATCGATAGACAACCGTGCAAAGGCATAAGCCTTAATTTCTTTTTGCTTGTTGAGCACTTCTTGCCATGTAATTTCACTATTTGCGTTTTCGTCTAAGCCTATGGCATAGTCCAAATCACGCAATGCAATATCCCATTGGCCATTAATTGCACCATCTTTAACCTGCATAATTAAATAACTATCGCTGGGTTTGTGTGCATAAGCTGCTGTATTGTACATACAAAGCAATGTAATGGTAGTCAAACATAGTGTTAAATATTTCATCATGATTTACCCTTATAACTCATCATGATTTTTTCTAAAATAACATCTTGTTGATGATTTTTTTCTATCCAATGAGTCATAGCAGAAATAGCTGGTTGATCATTTGCCGCTACTGCAGCCTCTAAATAAACGCGCGCATCGGCTGGTTCTTTTTGTACTTGCCAATTTAACTTAGCAATTTCCATTGCGCGTATTGGGTTTTTCATTAGCCTCAATTCAAATCGAGATTGCTCTCTTTGATGAACAGTATCCCCACGCATCATTGCGGCTGAAAAACGTTGCCGCAAAGCATCCACTTGGATACCTGCTTCTTTAAAGTTCGCCGCTTTTAATGCTTCAGCATATCTTAACAAAAGTGCGTCTATTCTTGTTTTGGCAGATAACAGTTTAATAACCTCTTGTGGATGATGTTGATCCAACAAAAAATCAGAATATGAGCCTAGTAAATAGCTATCAGGATCTTCTATTTTAATGGCCTGCTGAAAATATTTTTCTGCGGCTAGATTATCACCCAGCCTGTTAGCCATTTCTGCTAATAAAGTAAGCACCCATACTTGTATATCTGCATTAGTCTCACCAGATTCAGCATAAGCTGTTTTTAATTTTTGATAACTTTGTTCAGCTTGCCCACTCAAATTGCGAATATTAGTCACACAAGTCGTTGTGATTAGCTTTGTAGCCAATGGGTACAATTGCTCGCAACTTTGTAGTGCTTTTGCATACTCACCCTGCACTTGCAAAATAGTTGAGCGGGTAATCCATGCCTGGCCATTTTTACGATCTTTTCTAAGTACTGCATTAAGGTCTAACAATGATTGATCAAAATGATGCGTGCTTTGTAACAATGTTGCCCGCATGACGAGGATTTCAACGGGTGGCTCTGCAAGCTTCCACCATGGGCCAAGCGCGGCTTGGGCGTAACCTAAATATCGTGGATCGCCTTCTTCTCTAGAGCGCTCTATGTATAACTTAGCGAGCTTAACAGCCAGCCCAATATTTTGAGGATCTGTATTTAGCTTAGCCCTTAAAGTAATAAACTCTTTTGAGGCTACGCTACTGTTATTTGGCAGTTTTTCAAGCACTGTATCAGGGCTAGCTGGAACATAAGGTGTTGCCTGCGCTGTACCAATACAGTTCAAAAACAACAAACCATGTATGAAAGTTTTTAACATCGTTATTTGAGATTGCATAATTTCTGATTGTTAAATAAGTGAATGAAATATATCTCAAATTGCCAATAACCGTAACATTAAATCCTCAAAATTGTCTGGAAACAGCAAAAATTGATTCATTCACTTATTCATATCCAGCTCATTTAATCTTTTTGCATCTATTTACATTTTTGATGCGTATGCAAGATGTGTAAATTTTTAAGTAAATTTTACGTTACGCAATGTTCGTTAGCGTACGTACTTTGATTTAGATTTATGCGAAGGTGTATTTGTAATAACATTTATAAAATTTTTATTTAAACGAACTAAATGAGGGACATGAACCATGGAACCAATTAAAACGAAATCTCGGAAACTGGCGCTGCTAGTTTCTGCAACATTACTCACTATGGCTGCTTTACCAGTTTCAGCGTCTAGCCATCGCGAAGCGCCGTTTATTTCTGGTCAACCCAAAGTTGATGGCACTGACTTCTACATGTTTCGCAGTTACGAAACTGGTAAAGAAAATACAGTGACTTTTCTTGCAGATTACATTCCACTACAAGATCCACAAGGTGGCCCAAATTTTAATGAGTTTGATTCCAATGCCCTCTATGAAATTCATGTAGATAATGTAGGTGATGGTAAAGAACATTTGACTTACCAATTCCGTTTTAATAATGCCTCAAAAAGTACGCCTTTAATGGTCGGTGGCAAACAGGTAAAAATCCCACTCATCAACTCTGGTGTCATTGCTGGAGATAACCCTCCAGCACTCAATGTAGCTGAAACCTACACGGTTAATTTAGTTACAGAAGGACGTCGGTCAGGTAAAACACAATCAGTACGTAATGCTGCAGATAACTCAACCACATTTACTAAACCTGTAGATAATATTGGTGAAAAATCATTTGGCGGTGTTGGTAAATACGATATTTACGCAAATCAATATATATATGACATCAAAATTCCGGGTTGTGCAACCAATGGCCGCGTATTTGTTGGCCAGCGTACAGAGCCGTTTTATCTTGCGTTAGGTCCAATTTTTGACCTCATTAACGCAAACCCACTAGGCCCTGAATCTGGTACACAAAGCGATATTTATAACAAAAATATCAGCACAATTGCCTTGGAAGTGCCAATTACTTGCGTAACTACTGGTACTGAAACTGTGATTGGTGGCTACACGACAGCTAGCGTTAGGCAAGGTCGATTAATTAACCCTAATCCAAGTACAAACATTAACAGCGCGAGTAAAAATGGTGGTGCATGGTCACAAGTTTCAAGACTTGGTATGCCATTAGTTAATGAAGTCATTATTGGCTTAGAAGATAAAGATAAATTTAACTCTTCCAAACCAGTAAATGACAAGCAATTTGGTGATTATGTTACAAATCCTACTTTGCCTGCATTGATTCAAACTTTATTTCCTTCAGCAGTTGCACCCACTAATTTTCCACGAACTGACTTAATTGAAGCGTTTTTAAACGGCATTGCTGGCATAAATCAATCTAAATATGTTACGAATGCCAAACTTACTAACCCAGGCTTTATTTCGGGTGAAATGTTACGCTTAGATACTTCTGTTGCTCCTACAGCGCAAGGTACTCAAAAAGCATTGGGCGTTCCAGCTGGTGATAAAGCAGGTTTCCCAAATGGTCGTCGTCCAGGTGATGATGTTGTAGACTTATCTTTAAGAGTTGCAATGGGTGCCTTGTGCCAATTAACAGGGTCGACTGATGCATTAAAAGTTGGCTGCAAGCCATCAGACGCCCCAGCAGGTGGATTACCACTTAACGATGGTGTACGTAAATCAGCTAACGATTTCTTAGCCAAATTTCCGTACCTAAATTCACCAATACCTGGTGCTAAATTACCTTAACTAATTGGGATTAACCATGAAAACTACATTAAAATGGTCCATGACCACGCTGTTGGCAGTGGGTACTTTAGCCTTGGTAAGTTGCGGAGGTGGAGGCGGAGGCGGTAGCACCAACACCACGGCTGATAATTCTTGTGCTGGCAATTCAGATACTTTTATTTGCCAAGTTTACAGAATTGTTGGGCTAGGCTCCGAGACGGCAGAGCCAGCTTCAATCGATGCTTTTAACGCAACTAGCCCTGAAACAAATGAGCCATCCACCAATATTTAATTAAATATTGATACGCTCTATTGACGATTGTTCTTGCATTCATCAATAGAGCATTTTTATTTGTTGCACAGATTTTAAAGCGAATATCGCCACACAATAAGCGATTAAGCAGCCAAGCGAATACTAGGCATGGAGTTTTTATAAAACCGCACACAATTACGCCCTGCTTGTTTTGATACATACATGGCAGCATCGGCTTTTTTAATAAGATGATCTGGTGTATCAACGCTATCATTAAACAAGACAACCCCTATGCTTGGTGTACTAATATGCAAGCCGCCATTTAAATCATAAGGTAAGTTAAGTGTTTCTAATATTTTTTGTATGATGACTGTTGCATTGATAGTAGCGAGTTGAATTTCACCTAATTGTTCTAAAATAATGACAAACTCATCGCCACCAAATCTAGCCACGGTGTCAGATTTTCTAACGCAGTTATTTAACCGGTCTGCTACTTGCTGTAATAAGTCGTCGCCAGCTGCATGACCTAGGTTGTCATTAATCCACTTAAAGTGATCCATATCTAAAAACATCACAGCGCCATATTGTAGATGCCGCTCACACCGCACAATTGCTTGAGCGAGAGTAACTTGCAACATACGTCTATTAGGCAACTTAGTTAGCTCATCATAAAAAGCAAGCTGTGTTATTTGGTATTCGGCGAGCTTTCTTGCGGTGATATCCATATGGGTGCCGAGCATTCTGATTGGCTTTCCGTCTTTATCACGCTCCATCACTTTGCCGCGGTCTTCTATCCATACCCAACTGCCATTTTTATGTCTTAATCTAAACTCCATACTGAGCTCTGGGCTTTCGCCATCTAAGTGGCGCTTTATTGCTGCATAGAAATCTGGTTTATCATCCACATGCAGCATTGCATCGAAGGTTACCATTGAAACCAATATTTCATTGGGCGCATATCCCAACATTTCAAACCAGCGGTTATTG
This sequence comes from Methylophilaceae bacterium, assembly GCA_014378915.1. Taxonomy (GTDB): domain Bacteria; phylum Pseudomonadota; class Gammaproteobacteria; order Burkholderiales; family Methylophilaceae; genus JACMMS01. The sequence goes on along the minus strand of JACMMS010000032.1, from coordinate 12,645 downwards.
CAAAATGACTTGTCATTGACCAGGTTCCAATCCCACGAACCTAAATTAGCACCACTGATTGCTAACTCGGCTCGAAAATTTGAATCTACCAATGATTTCTCAAGCGCTTTGCGCTCTAGACTACTTGCCATCCAGCGCGATAGCATTTGTATAAATTCAATTTCCGCCATATCAAACTGACTTTTTCTTGGTTTAGGACTTGAAAAACTAACGACTCCGGTCACTTCGTTATTAATAATAATTAGTTGAGCAATATAAGCTTGTTGATTAATTAAAGGCAAACAATCAAGTTTGGCATAGTTGGAGCTTGCTATATTGGGGATTGCAACAGTTTCTTGCGATAACAAAATTGCGTGATCAGAATTATCTTCAACTTTAAACGTTAACTTGTTGGGCGTTAATTTGTTAGGTGCAACTTCTAAACTCGTGCTGTAAATGGATGCGCTTAATGTGCTGTATGCCGCATATTCCAAACCCAAATAACGCATGCTCACACCAAGCGCTTCGTAAAACTGATCCTCAATATCCTGATGTGGTCTGTGTGTAGTGACTTCGTTAAAGGCTTTTAATGCATGGTTTGTATGTTTAATTTTACGTTCATTTTGTTTAAGTAAAGTCTCGTTATGTGCTTGCTGTTTGGTCAGTAGGCGTAGCTCCATTAAATTCATTACATGGCGCGATAACGAAGTGAGTACCCCACGCTGTGCATCGCTTAACATCCGTGGCTTATTATCTAGCAGACAAATTGTCCCTACTTTATATCCATCTGAAGTCGTCAACGGCATACCTGCGTAAAAGCGAACGTCTGTACTCCCTGTCACTAAAGGATTATTAGAAAAGCGAATGTCACTAATAGCATCCTTAATTTCAAAAAGCTCATCTCCATTAATAGCGTGCGCACAAAATGAAATGTCACGTGAAGTTTCTTTTAAATCGATTCCTAATGCGCTCTTAAACCATTGTCTATCGCTATCCACTAAACTAATAAGCGCCATGGGTACGCCACAAATTTGTGAAGCTATGAGTGTGATGTCATCAAAGTCGCTTTCAGACATAGTGTCTAAAATATCATAGCGCTGTAACGCTGATATTCGCGCTTTTTCATTACTAGGGATTTCAGGCTTAATCATCACAACGTCCTCACATCTGAAAGGTTTAATTCGATACAAATTTAATACAAGTTGTTGATTCGTCTAAACTGCGCCAAAAAAAAATAAGTAATATCGGCAAATGTTGCTCAATACCGAAGTATTTCAGTCAATTTTTAACGAATAAATCTTTTATAAATTGGATGTTGACGCAATTCCAGACTCTATCAAACGTTGCATAGGTAGGAGCATATTAGGCAATGTTAGGGCTAAAATAATAACGCCCATCGTGAGCGTCACTGGCAGGCCAATACCAAATAAATTAAGTTGTGGTGCAGTGCGAGAGAGTATTCCTAACGCCATATTAGTGATTAATAATGCTGTAATGGCTGGAAGTGACATAAGTAAGCCTGCACTAAATATGTTTTGCCCCCAAACCACAATGGTATAAGGATGAAGCCCAGATTTAATTTCCCCAGTAATTGGCATGTTGCTAAAGCTGTCAACCACCGCAGATATCAGCATAAGATGCCCATTAATGCTTAAAAAAACAAGTGAGGCTAATATCACTAATAATTGATTAAGCACGCTGGTTTGACCTCTTGATTGCGGATCAAAAAAAGTAGCAAAACCCAAACCCATAGTAGAAGCAATGAGTTGACCTGCTAAATCAACCGCAGCAAAGACCATCCTCATCATAAAACCAATGGCTAAACCAATCATTATTTGATTGGCGATGATGAGTAAACCCTGCCATGAGAATACGTCTATTGGGGGAATGACAGGCAGTGTGGGCATTACAATCAATGTAATAAAAACACCAATGGCAATTTTGACGCGCTTAGGTGTAGATTGATGACCAATAATTGGCATCAATGCAATCATCGCCAAAATACGCGTAAGTGGCAGCAACAAGCCTAACACCCAGCTTTGTAATACTTGGCTGCTCACAGTGATCATAGGGTTTGGTTTTAATATTAATGGTTACTTTAGCAATTGCTTATTAAGTGGCCAAGGCTGGAATACTAGTAAACACCATGCGCATATAATCTAACATCACGCTTAACATCCAAGGCCCAGCAATCACTAACGCAACAAATACACCCACTAATTTTGGTATAAAAGATAAGGTAGATTCATTAATTTGCGTGGCCGCTTGAAATATACTCACCATCAAACCTATGATTAAAACAACCAGCAAAATAGGTGCAGAAACCATCAGTGTGACTTCCATTGCATGACGACCTATGGTCATCACACTTTCTGGGGACATGGACATTGCATTACTCCTTTATCATTCTTTTATTATCATATTAGTAAAAACTTTGTACAAGTGAGCCTAGCAAAAGCTGCCACCCATCCACTAATACAAACAGCATTAATTTAAATGGCAGAGACACAATGGCAGGCGATACCATCATCATACCCATCGACATTAATACGCTTGCTACTACCATATCGATAATCAAGAATGGGATAAAAATAGCAAAACCAATTTGAAAGGCTGTTTTAAGTTCACTGGTCATAAAGGCTGGCACTAAAACACGCAACGGCACATCATTGGGTGTTTGCATTTTTTCGGTTTGTGCCATTTTTAAAAACAATGCCAAATCACCCTCTCGCGTTTGCTTCATCATAAAAGCCTTTAGCGGCGCGCTACCTTTATCTAAAGCTTCCTGCATGCTGATTTTATTTTCTGATAATGGCTGATAAGCCTCGCTATACACTTTATCTAACACTGGGCTCATGACAAAAAAGGTGAGGAATAAAGCTAATCCAACTAATACCTGATTGGGTGGGGATGACTGTGTGCCGAGCGCTTGGCGCAATAAAGACAATACAATAATAATGCGCGTAAAGCCTGTCATCATGAGCAGCGCCGCTGGCAAAAAAGATAGCGCGGTTAACATAATGAGTGTTTGCACACTCAAAGTGTAATTTTGCCCACCGCCCGCAGTGGGTGAAGTACTTAATACTTGTAAACCACTGGAATCAGCCGCGAGTACAGATGTAGAAAGTAATGCCAAAGACACAGCTATTAGCAATCCAGTTTTGAATATTGATGGTGAGATAGATAGTTTCATCATCTAGCGATCATTAGGTTTATATTTTTCGGCAGATGTTGCTTGCTGATTGGGTTTAAGAAATTTTTGCAGTGCCAGCATCCAAGCTGAATTAGCTAATGGATTTAAGGCAGCATTAACAGAAACAGCATCTGCGGCTGTGATTTGGCTTGGAGATAGTGGCACTTTATCTAATGTTGTAATCGCATTAACTCGGCCAGGTGCCACACCAACGACTACCCAGCGATCTGCAATTTCTAGCACCACAACACGCTCTCTTGACCCTACACTAACACTACTAATCACTTTAGCAACAGAGGTTTGGCTGTGGTTTACTAAACCTAATCGCTTAACAAACCAAGCCAGTAAAAGCATGATACCCACCACCACAAATAACCCAACAAACATTTTTAATAGACCTAAACTTGCTGAAGGCGAAGTGACAGTAGACATTTGTGTAGCGGCATGAGTAATTGCATATGCATTAGCTTGGCAAGCCAATAAAATGAATGAAACACCTATTTTTTTAACGCATAGGTTTTTAACGCTTAGTTTTTTTATGATGTTGAATGACATTGGATTGTTTATTACTTTTAAAGTATGTCTTCTGGAGCTATTGTTTAAGTAGCTACTGATGCAGTAGCTATTGATTAAATGGCGTTTTAATAAATCGGTTCAACTTATCGGTTAATTTTACGTATACGCTCAGATGGAGAAATAATATCGGTTAAACGTATACCAAATTTATCATTCACCACTACCACTTCACCTTGCGCAATCAAACAACCATTAACCAATACATCCATCGGTTCACCAGCCATACCGTCTAACTCCACAACAGACCCTTGAGCTAGTTGTAATAAGTTTTTAATCGCAATTTTTGTGCGGCCTAATTCAACCGTGAGTTGCACAGGAATATCGAGAATAAACTCAATATCATTTTGCGTATCACTGGACTTACCTTTACCAGAAAGCTCCGTAAACACCTGTGTGCTGTCTACTTTGGTTTGTAAATTAGATGTTGAACTCTCCTGTTCGGCCATTGCAGCGCCCCAATCATCCGCTGCGCCATCGGCGGCTTCTTGCTCCGCCATTGCAGCACCCCAGTCATCTACTGCTTCTTCAGCAGCGGCTGGATTTTCAGCTAATTCAGTTGAGTTAGTCTGCATAATTTTCTCCTTTTACATAGACTGACGAGTTAGAGCGTAATAATTGATCTACTTTTAAAGCATATTGACCATTAAAAACACCATATTTGCAGCGCATAATGGGTACGCCATCGACCTTTGCTTCAATTTCTGGCGAAATAGAAAGCGGTATCACGTCACCCACTTTCATTTTAATGATATCGGCAATTTGCATTTGAATCTTGGCAATATCTGCTTTAATTTCAACTTCTGCGGCTTGAATTTGCTGTGTCATTAGCCTTACCCAGCGCTTGTCAGCACCCAAAACCTCACCTTGCATGCTGGATGTCAGCATGTCTCGAATAGGCTCAATCATGGAATATGGGAAGCAAAAATGCATTTGCCCAATAGTGCTTCCAAGTTCAATAGAAAATGTGGTGGCAACAATGACTTCATTAGGCGTTGCAATATTAGCAAACTGAGTGTTCATTTCAGAACGAACGAACTCCATCTGAATCTTGTAAATGGGCTCCCAAGATTTTTCGTAATTTTCGAACACAATACTTAATACTCGTTGAATAATCCGCTGTTCAGTTTGCGTAAAATCTCTGCCTTCTATGCGCGTATGAAAACGCCCATCGCCACCAAACATATTGTCGACAATACCGAAAACCAATGTTGGGTCAAATACCATTAACCCAGTTCCACGTAAGGGTTTGAGTTGAACCAAGTTTAGATTGGTTGGCATCACTAGGTTACGCATAAATTCGCTGTACTTTAGAACACGTACGGGTCCAACAGAAACCTCAATAGTGCGGCGCAAGAAATTGAATAATCCAATACGCAATAACCTAGCAAAACGCTCATTAATAATTTCAAGCGTTGGCATACGACCGCGCACAATACGCTCTTGCGTGGCAAGGTTGTAATCACGGACGCTATGCGGATCATGTTCATGAGCAACATCATCTTTTTCGCCATTAACGCCTTTAAGTAAGGCATCGACTTCGTCTTGTGATAAAAAGCTGTCGGACATTTTATTTACTGAATCACGAATGAAGTGAAAAAGACGCCAGTGATTGCTTGAGGTTTTTCACCTTTAGAAAATGGTGTATTCATTTGCTTGATAATCTCGCTACTTAACAACCGCTTGCCTTCTGGTGTGGTAATTTCACTGCCGTGTTTGCTGGTGAGTAACATTAAAATACGATCTCGCACTTGTGGCATGTGCTCTTTAATTGATTCAGCCTCTGGCTCGTCAGTAGCTTTTAAGGTCATTTCAACCTGTAAAAACTGTTCGTCTGGATCCGAGAGTAAATTAACGGTAAATGCTTCTAAAGGCACAAATACTGGCTTGGCTACATGCTTTTCTTCTACCTTTTCGGCTTCGTGCTTACCTGGTTTATGCGCAAATATAAAGTAACCACCCACACCACCGCCTACAAGCACAACGACTGCTACTATAATAATCATGAGTTTCTTTTTAGACTTTGGTGGAGGCGCCTCTACAGGTTTGTCTTTTCCAGGATCTAGTGCCATTTCGCTACCTTTTTTCTTATCAATGATTCATTAATATCTCTATTATTGATAATTAGGAGCGAGTTACATATCTTGAAAAGAAGGTGAAAAACCTGTTAGCTTGGGCTTTGTATAAAACTAGCTAAATAGACTGCAAAAAATTCTAATTAATTAAACACTGCATAGAAAGTGTTTATGCAAAAGTATCTACCAAGCCTTGGCGTACACTCACAGTTGAGACTCTTGCGGCAATTGTTGATGATTGATTACTATTATCTAATCCATTGCTGCCAGAGCTGCCAGCTTGACGAGATTGATTGCCATTTTGTTGGTTCTGTTGTTGGCTGAGGTGACTTTGAGTATTAGAAAACTCCGTAGACCCCATGTTCACTCCTGCTTGCTGCATCATATTTTGCAGCGTGCCCAAGCTATTTTCTATTGCATTTCTAACATGCGTGTGATCTGTAATAAAAGTCGTATCTGCTTGACCATTATGTACATGCACCACCACTTGTAATGGGCCTAAATCCGGTGGATTAAGTGTTAATGTCGCGGTTTGCTCCGATGAGCCCACCATGAGCATAATGCGCTGACTAACGGCTTGATCCCAACCGCTTTTACCTAAAGGAATGCCAATCTGATTAGCATTACCTGATGGAGTAAGTGGCACATTTGCCGCTAATTGCGTCATATTTTGGGTGTCTAAAGGCTGAGATAACATCATTAAACTATTGCTGAATTGGCTTTCAAGTTTATCTTGCTTAGACGCTTGATTAGCATCGTTCATTAATGTGCTAATCATCTGACTTTTGCTATCTAATTGTTTGGCTAGCTTACTTTCACTAATTGAGGCAGACTGTCCGAAATCTGCTTTATCTGCATTAACATCACGCCCGCCTTTTTGCGTTAAATCACGTTTAAACTTATCTGTAGATGCACTCGCTAAAGCATCACTTAAAGCCTCTTGACTCATGTCTTTGTTGATTTCCGCAGCATTCATTAAGCCTGATTTAGCCGTATCTGGTGTGATATTAGGTGAAACTGATTGAGCTAAATCTACAGTTACAGTGGGCAAATTCAACCCGAGATTCAGAAGGCTCATATCAGCAACTTTATTTTTCTCGGCAGCACCCAATGTAGCGTCGATAGCACTGGCCTCTTTTAAATCCGTGTCCTTAAGCTTTTCAACGCCCTTTTTTGTTTTTTCCAGAATGGCAAATAAATTTTCTGTTGAAAGGTTAGCCGTATCAGTAACCTGCTCATCAGATTTAACGCCACTTTCACTCGTCGTTTTTAAATTTGCTTGTGTAGATGATTTAACTTCTGCTTGCTTGGCAACTGTAGCTAGTTTTTTATAAGCCATTGGCTGTGCTTTAGCTGGCTGAGTATCTGTTACAGATTTCTGCTGATTTTGTTCGGCTTCATTATCTGGCTCAACTTGTTTAGTCTGAGGCTGACTTATTTTTTCTTGTGATTTTCTTTCAGCAGGAGCTTTGTCTGCAGCCATATTTGCCTGTTTAGTCAGCATTTCTTTAAAACTAACACCATCAGCATTAGTAAAAGATTTAGCATTAAATTGCTCGCTACCACTTAGGCCATTAGCCGTATTGGTCTTTTGAGTGGCTGAAAAAAATAGGTTAATCATTGCATATCCTTACTCAATAATTTTGCATGTAGTTTCTGTCGGTTTTAATTTCGAGTTAATGCTTAAAAAACAAACATTAACGACCATACCTAATTGAACGCATTGCAAACTCATCCATCAATTTCTGGTCTTTACGCGCTTCGAGCTGGTTATACTGCTGCTCAGAGTGATCAGAAATCACATCATACGAAAGCTTTTTTCTTTGACTTGCTTGCCACAAAAGACGCTGTTGCTTTAGGTCTTCCATCAACTTTTGTAACTGCTGTTTTTGTCCAACAATGGCATCTTCTAATTTTTGCAAAAAAGTTTGGTAATTAATGTAATTTTTCGAGCTAAGCCCAGCCACAAGATCATGTGTCAAACGCTTTAAGTAATCGTTACGATACTGCTCTAGCGTTTGTAAACTATTATCAGCTTCAACTACACTTTTATTGATGGCCATCATTTTTTCTGACTCTAATTCCACCTTATTACTAGAAATGGTTTTTAGTGTGTGCAAATATTGGGGTTCAACGAACGCCATAAAAGAGTTCCTTTTTAAATATGTTTAACACTAGTAATGACACTAAATACTGGCAATTTAACTGTTTGGTCAATCTTGTAAAACAATAGCGAGTTCGGTTACGCTTTCCTGCAAGTCAACACGCTCATAAATTTCTTGCTGTAAAAATTTAGAAATATCAACTTGGCGTTTAATCGCCTCGTCTAGCGCAGGATTACTACCTGCCTCGTATGCACCCACGTTAATCAAATCTTTGCTTCTAGTGAGTAATGAATTGAGTTGCTTCATTTTTCTGGCGAGCTTTTGGTGTTGTGGACCAGTAATATTAGGCATCACACGACTGATAGATTGCTCAACATCAATCGCAGGATAATGACCGCTTTCAGCTAACTGGCGGCTGAGTACGATATGCCCATCTAAAATGGCACGAGCTGCATCTGCAATCGGATCTTGCTGGTCATCACCCTCGGTTAAAACGGTATAAAAAGCGGTAATTGAGCCTTCACCTGGTCGACCATTACCCGTTCTTTCAACCAAAGCTGGCAATTTTGCAAACACTGAAGGCGGATAACCTTTAGTGGCTGGTGGTTCGCCAATTGCCAGCGCAATTTCGCGTTGTGCCATAGCGTAGCGTGTTAAAGAATCCATAATCAACAGTACATGTTTACCCTGATTACGAAATGATTCTGCAATGGCAGTCGCATAATTAGCGCCTTGCAAGCGCACTAATGCAGGCGCATCAGCAGGGGCTGCCACTACAACAGAGCGAGCAAGGCCATCAGTACCTAAAATTTGCTCTATAAACTCTTTAACCTCGCGACCACGTTCACCAATTAAACCCACTACAATGACATCGGCATCGGTGTATCGCGCCATCATGCCTAACAATACGCTTTTACCTACACCTGAGCCAGCAAACAAGCCCATGCGCTGACCGCGACCTACTGTTAATAAACCATTAATTGCGCGCACACCTACATCAATTGTTTGAGAAATAGGGGCACGCATCAACGGGTTAAGGGGCCTGGCAGATAATGAAGCAAACTCATCTGACTGCAACGGACCTAAATCGTCCAGTGGTCTACCTGCCGCATCAATGACGCGTCCTAACAACTTTGACCCCACTGGCAAATGTCTTGCACGGTCTGATGATCGCCTGCGAGGGTGGTTAGCTTGATTACGACTCACCGCTTCTGGCAACTCAGTGGCAAATACTTTGGCACCTGGCGTAATACCATCTACGTGACTATATGGCATGAGTAATAAACGGTCACCATCAAAACCAACCACTTCTGCCTCTACCTTGTTACGTTCATCAAGTGGTACATAGCATGCGCTACCTACTGGCAACCTGATACCAACGGCTTCCATGACCAAGCCAGTTAACTTGGTAATACGCCCTGCTATTTCAACTGGTTCTACGTCATTAAGGGCTTGGCTACAGTCATCAAGATAGTTTTGCCAATGTTTGAGTGGAAGATCGTCCATTATTTTTCCTGCCAAGTATCAGTTTTGCCTAACGCTTCACATATTCTTTTCCAGCGCATGCCATTGGTTGCATCTACTTGATTAGCGCCTGTTTCTATCATGCAGCCACCACGTTCAATTTTTGGATTTTCACGCAATATCCAGCCATCAACACCAATTTCATCACCCATTTGTTGACGTACCATATGAATATCTTCAGGATGCAGCATTAATACTGCAGGCTGCTGTACATAAGGTAACTGGCGGATGGCATCTCTTACCACGGGTAAAATGACATTATCATTAGCAGAAATTTTTGATTTCAGCATCGCTTTTGCAATATCTAATGCCAAGCTCAGTAAATTGCCTGAAATTTCCTCATTGCTCTTTTTAACTGAATCACTAAACGAAAGTGTCATTTGCAATAATTTATTGCTATCACCGGCCATCGCGGCTTTAGCTTCGTTTAAACCAATTTCCATCCCTTCTTGCTTACCTTGCTCAAAGCCATCTTGACGTGCTTTTGCTAGATATTGGCTCAACTCATTTCTAGCAGTACTGCCATTAGCATTAGGTTTAACTGCTTTTTTAGGTTGCTCTTGTGGTCTTTCGTGAATGTCACTAGCAAAAGACGACATCTCCCAGCGTTGATAAGCAGTTTGTTGCTCTTTAGGGATTAGTAAACTAGACATATGCATCCTCAGATTTATTACCTAATGAAATTTGGCCTTCATCTGCTAATCGACGAACCACTTGCAGAATCAGTTTTTGTTGTGCTTCTACTTCTGATAATTTCACAGGGCCTTTTGACTCTAAATCTTCACGCATCATTTCAGCAGCACGTGAAGACATATTAGAAAACACTTTTTCACGTAGCTCGGCATTAGCGCCTTTGAGTGCAATGATGAGTGACTCTGATTGCACCTCGCGTAATATGGTTTGCATACCAGGATTGCTGATTTCTAAAATGTTGTCGAACACAAACATTTCATCGAGTATTTTTTGTGCCATTTCTTCATCGTAGTTTTTAAAACCATCCATCACCACAGCCTCAGAATCACCACTCATAAAATTCATGATTTCTGCAGCACTTTTAATACCGCCAATCGCTTGCTTTTTAAGGTTTTCGTTACCTGCAAGCAATTTAGCCAGTACATCATTTAGCTCTTTAAGTGCGGTAGGTTTTACACCATCTAAGGTGGCAATACGCAGCATGACATCCTGACGCATGCGTTCTGGAAAATAACCAATGACCTCTGCAGATTGATCTGGCTCAAGATGTACCAAAATAGTCGCAATAATTTGCGGATGTTCGTTTTTAATAAACTCAGATACTGTTTGCGCATCCATCCACTTGAGGCTTTCAATGCCGCTGGAATCTCTGGTTTGCAAAATACGATTAAGCATGCCAGAGGCTTTATCATCACCCAATGCTTGAGTCAGTACCGAGCGAATGTACTCGTCAGAATCTAGTGCAAATGACGATTGTTGGCTGGCTTTTTCTAAAAAGTCGTTAAGCACACCATCAACATCTTCATTCCCTACAGATTTTAATGTCGCCATAGCCGTACCAAGCTTTTGCACCTCGCGCGGGCCAAGGTGTTTCATCACTTCGGCAGCTTCAGTTTCGCCCAGCGCTAACATTAATACTGCGCCCTTCATTAAGGTTTTATCAATCATTGCTAGATACCCACTCTGTAACTATATTAGCGACCATTTTTGGATTAACTTTTGCGATTTGTTTGGCTTGATCTAAATTATTTTGATATGCCGTTACATTTTGTTGTCTCTGCGCTTCAGAAACAGGTTGACTGTCTACTGTTTTTCCGTCCATTTGATTGGTCAACTGCTCTGGTGCTTTGGGTTCGCTAATCAATTTAACCATCATCGGTTTCATTAAACGGCGGTATAGTACAAATAAAATAACAGCACCCAATATATAACGTAAGACTAATTTACCTGTTTCAATGGTATCTGGCTGTTTCCACATAGGAACGGCTGGAATCACTTCAGTTTCTGTCTCAACAAAACTACTATTCACAACGGTAAGGCTATCACCGCGTGGCTCACTAAAGCCCATTGCTTGTTTGGCTAAATCTGACACTTGCTTTTTCTCTGCATCAGTCAATGGTTGATTGATGACTTTTCCATTTTTACCAGTGACTTGTTTGTAGTTAACAACCACTGCCACGGAAAGACGTTTAACACCACCCATTGATTGCTGTGAATAACGTACTGTTTTATCTACCTCAAAGTTAGTAGTGCTATTTTTTTGTGAATTAGTAGGCGTGGTAGCTACTGCAGCTGCCGCACCAGTAGCTGGGGCTGCAGCAGTAATGGGTGCGGAGGCTGGTGGTGGCGGTTGATTTGAAAGCGCACCAGGTACGCCGCTAGCACTGTTACTTGATGAGCTTAATGACTCACTAGTTTGTTGGCTGCGCATCGTAATATCTTCTGGCTTCTGATTTGGTTTATAGCTTTCATTGGCCTGTTCAACAGTAGAAAAGTCTACTTCTGCATTCGCTTCGGCATGTACATTTTTAGATCCAACAATGGGTGCAATAATTGACTCCACACGTTTTACAATATTTTGTTGTAGCTCATCCACATATTTGAGCTGGCTGGGATCCAAACTAGAACTATCTTGTTTTTTGGATGCATCAGAAAGTAAATTACCGTTTTGATCAACCACTGTGACATTAGCAACAGTTAACTCTGGAACACTACTCGCCACTAAATGTACAACAGCACTGACTTGCTGTGGATCTAAAGTACGACCAGCATGCATGTTTAACATCACAGAAGCTGTTGGTTTTTGTTGATCGCGCACAAATACGGATGATTTTGGAATGGCTAAATGAATTCTTGCCCCTTCTACAGCCGAGATAGATTGAATAGTGCGCTCTAATTCACCCTCTAAAGCACGTTGGAAGTTCACTTGCTCAACAAATTGTGATACGCCAAATTTTTGAGTTTCTAGTAGCTCAAAACCAATATTGCCGCCTTTGGGTAAGCCTTGGCTAGCGAGTTTCAATCGAGCTTGGTGCACTTGCGAAGCAGGTACTAAAATAGCACCACCGCCATCTGAGAATTTATAGGGGATATTCATTTGCTCTAGCGCGCCAACAATGGCGCCCCCGTCTTTATCTTGGTAGTTAGCAAATAACACACGATAATCTGGCTGCTGAGTCCAAAGCCAAGAACCAATCATTACAGCGATGACTACAGCAATACC
>JACMMS010000031.1 GCA_014378915.1 Methylophilaceae bacterium | reverse complement strand
ATCCATCAAATTGCTTGTGCTGCAAGCGTTAAGTATTAGTGCTAAGCAACCTAAAGTAGGCAAAAGCGCCGTTCTTATAAAAAAATTTGTCATCCCTATTTATGCTTTCAAAAATCTATCTAATTACGATACTATACGAAAAGAGTTTCATCAACTGATGATTATATCGATCCACTTCAATTAAACATTTGGAGTTTAGCCATGCAATCATTAAGAAAAATATTAATATTAATTTTTGTATCAATGAGTTTTAGCATCGTATGGTCGCTCACTCAAGAAGCTGATATCGCAGTTGAACATCAACCCTCTGAGCAGAGCTTGCTAGATCTTGATGTAAAAGCATGGCAAAACTTGGCGTAAAGAAATATCACTATTTCCATGGACATTTCCTTATACAGAAATGGCGTATATTTTATAAGGTGAAGTTACCATTACACCCAAACTAGGGGCTCCCAAAAATGCGACTGGCGTCACATTAAAGCCTGGTGATTTAGTTACGTTCCCATCGGGCACTACTACAGAGTGGAATGTTAGCAAGCCGATTCATAAGCACTTTCACCACGAAGGAAACATTTTAAGCCAGTCATACCATCGTATTGTTTTAAAAGTTCGTCGTATTATTGAGTCAGTTCAACGTTAGCAATTAAATGATAAGGAAAATAAATGAGCAGTATTGCAATTGAACACAAGCCATCAAAAGAACGCTTAGAAACACTAGGTATTACAAAATGGGCCACTTGGCAAAAAGAAGTTTCAGTTTTTCCGTGGGTTTTTCCTGAGCAAGAAATCGCCTATATTTTAGAAGGTGAGTGTGTTATTACCCCAGAAAACGGCGTTGCTGTGAAATTTGGCAAGGGGGATTTAGTGACTTTTCCTGCAGGCATGACAGCCTCATGGGAAGTAAAAAAACCACTACATAAACACTACAAATTAGATGGTAACGCGCTAACCCAAATGTGGTTACGTCTTAAACTCAAACTAAAATTATAATAATTTAAAGCGCGCCTTTATAAATTCAAATCTTCTAAAATTCAAATTTCTAAGTCAAACAAGGCGTGATTAAAAAATAATTACGCCTCATATGTTTAATATGCAAGGAATTATATTTATTGTAGTTTGGCGACATAGTGCTTTAATCAGGCAATCCGCAAAGCGGTTGCTGGCAAAGTTGAATTTATAAATAATGAATTTATAGAGTGCTCTTAATGATATGGGATGTGCGCCTAATATATATCGGCAGAACCCCACTAGGTCAAGGGTGACTCATCGGTCTGAACAGTGCCCTTTACAGAGTCTTATCAAACTTACTACCTTATTCACAGCACGTTTTTATTTTACATCAAGTAGTGCTTAGTCTAAAAGTGTAGGCTTTTTTCAAAAACCAGGCTTTAGGTACCAAACCCCTTGCTTCGTGTGAATTACATTCGATTTCTTGTTCATTTTTAACCTTTAATATTGAATTTTTTGTTTTTAACTGTCGTACATAGTTTTTAATACTTTTATCATGTAATCATGGTCTAGCGCGCCAGCACTCTCACGCAAGCTGTGCATTGCCCACATCGGCGAACCAACATCAACACTGGCAATCCCTAGATTTGAAGCCACAATTGGCCCGATAGTACTACCGCAACCTAAGTCGGTACGATGCGCATATTGCTGATAAGGCACACCTGCTTTTAAACACAAATTAATAAATCGCGCCGCGGTATCCGCGCGTGTACTGTAGCGATGATTAGCGTTGGTTTTAATCACTGGGCCAGCATTAACCATCACGCGATGGCACGGCTCGTAAGCTATGGCGAAGTTAGGGTGATAAGCATGAGCCATATCAGCACTAACAAAGAAGCTTTGTGCAATGGTTTGTTGGCGTGCTTCTTCACCTAAGTCTAGGTTTGAACTGATCCGTTGCACAATATCTGCTAAAAAACTACCCCCAGCGCCAGTAGCACTTTCACTACCTACTTCTTCATGATCAAATAAAGCACAAATAAGCGTACTTTCAGTATTCTCGGTTGACAGTAAAGCGGTGAGTGCAGCATGGCAAGAAGCTAAATTATCTAACTGGCTATTGGCAATAAATTCATCATGCGCACCCCAAAATACACCCTTTTGTGTATCAAACACATTGAGTTCCCAGTTTAAAATATCCGTAGAGCTTACTTTTAAATGATCAGCTAAAGTACTTAAAAACTGCTGCTCTGCATCTAGTTTATCTTCTATCAGCCCGAAGATAAGTGGTAATTCAGTTTGTTTGTTTAACTTTAAGCCTTGCTCGTTTACCTCTCGATTCATATGAATCGCTAAGTTTGGTAAACGTAGCATTGGCTTATCAAACTTAACCAATTGCGTCTCAAAACCATCGGCTGTACGTACATTCACCCGTCCTGCTAAACTTAAATCTCTATCGGTAAAAGTCGCCAATATGGGCCCACCATAAACCTCAACACCTAATCTCACCACCCCATCTGCGATATGGGCGGCCTTGGGCTTTAAGCGCAAGCCTGGTGAATCTGTATGTGCGCCAATGATGCGCATGCCGCATTTAGTTAATTCGCTCTCACCGACAGCAAAAGCAATTATAGATGAGCCGCCACGCACCACATAATAACGGCCACCTATAGTTAACTGCCAAGAATTTTTCTCTTCCAACTTGAGGTAACCTGTAGCGAGTAATTGTTGCTCTACTAGGCTCACAGCGTGCCATGGACTGGGGCTAGCATCAATAAAATTGAGTAAATCCTGTGCTTGCGTTTTAACGGATAAAGAAATGGGCATGCTTAATCTTTTAAATAATTGAATAGGTGATTTAATCATACGCAATAGCTACAATAACAGCCAGGATCGTTAAATAATTTACAACACAGCGCTTATCACCAATCAGAAAGAAATAAGTAATAAATGCCGCGCTTATTTAAAGCTTAAGCACAACGTGTCGATGTAATACTTAAATCATGTAGTTTTAACACCGTCACATGTTTTGAGGAGCATAAAAAATGGTCATCTACCAAGTGGTAAACGAAGAAAATCAGCCCGTTGCAGAGCATCAAAGTTGCGATAATGCAGTACACAGCGCTGAAAATTTCACCCTATGGTACGCTGATCATTACTACCATGTAGAAGAGTTGGAGTCTAACGAATTGATATTTGAAAATTAAATAGGATTAATAAAAATCTGTTAAAAACCTAGCTAATGATTACTTGTTGTCGCTGTTTGGGTGCTTTTGCTATACTTTGGTGTTGTTAAGCACAAGCCTAAATAAAACCTATGAATTTATATCCAGTTACCGTTGTAGAAAATTTTTACGATAATCCTGATGCTATTAGAAAATTTGCTTTAGGGCAAAAATACGAGTTTTTAGAAGACAGAAAAGATTCGCAATATGTATTCCCAGGCTGTAGAACTAAAGATATATACGACTTAGATGCTAAATTACATGAAAAAATATGTAAAAAGCTAGTATCCATATTTCATATCCACGAGCATGATTTAATGCGTTGGACAATTTCTACCAGCTTTCAGAGCGTGACAGAAGACTACGGAAAAGGCGTTATTCATACAGATAGCAACACCATATTTGCTGGTGTACTTTATTTAACGCCTAATGCTCCTTTAAATTCTGGCACGTCTTTATACAAAAAAGGTGCAACGTTTGACGCCAAAAAATATCAAGCATCATTAGAAAAAAATGATGATAGCTTTAGGGTCGGTGAAAAAATATTATCGACTGATTATCACAGCATGTTTGATGAAGTGGTGAAAGTAAACAATGTCTACAATACGCTGATTATTTACGAGGGCGATACACTGCATGCTGCTAATCAATTTTTTGGGGGAACATTAAAAGATTCACGCTTAGCGCAGGTGTTTTTTATTAATAAAATTGATGCAAATAAAGCAAATTCTTTTCCACTTAATCGGGTTAAAGGCATTAAAATTTAGCTTTATAGCGGATTAATTTGAGCGCGCCCATATTAATCCGCTATAAGTTTTGTTTTAATTCGTAATACCTATGGCTAATTTCAATTCACTCGCCTTTGCGTTGTCTAAAGCATCGAGCAAAGCCACATCATTTAAAGCCTCTATACGCTTGCCATTTGCATCGGCAATTAAGCCTAAGTAATAAATGGCTTGGCTGTTTTTGGCGTTCATCAGCACTACTTTTTGCAGATGATCTTCAGCAATTAAAGTATTTTTAGTGGCGTACTCGGCAGCTGCTAAATAGAACCAAGCCTCACTGTTATTGGGCTCTTGTTTAGTCCAAGCTTTTGCTAGAGTATTAAGTGACTGCCAATCTTCGGTTTGAAAAGGTTGTACCACACGCATAAAATAGGGCCATTGTTTTTCTTCTACTGCCCAAAATGGTAGTGAACTTTTAGCAGAAATGGCTTGTTCTGGTTGCTTTAATAAGGCTTGTACCCATTCTACAGGCATATTGTAATAGTAGGCACTGCGACCTGGGCTTTTTAGTGTCATGATGCCCACTAAATAACCATTTTCATCGAACATACCTCCACCGCTATCACCTAATCTAAATGTGCTGGTTGCTCTTACAACCACGCTATCATCCATAGGATACAAGCCTTTAACAAAACCAAAGGTGCTCACTGGTGCGGGTAAAAAGCTGGGGTAGCCGATAGTGAAAACAGGCTGTTCGTATTTAAGGGTTTTGCTAGTGCCTATTTTTGAGACTGGCAGATTCAAACCTTCGACTTTAATGATGCACACATCGTGATGCCAATCGGGTTTAATGGCGCTTACCACGTAAGATTCACCATTTTTAACAACACTAATACTGACTGCATTGGCGACTACATGACAATTGGTCACCACCTGATCTTGCGCAACTACCACACCAGAACCTACGCCATAGCCACCATTTGCAAGGCCTACTTGCACTCTGACCACTTGCTCATTGAGTTGGCTTAACAACTCGTCGGTTGGTGTTGCATTAGCAGATACCACTGATGTGAGTGTAATAGCTAAATACAAATATGTTGAATTCAATAAAGAACCGCAAAACCTAGTCATGATAATCCCCAATCTATATACTTTAAGTTGAATAACCTCGTAAAATAAAAGCCCAAATATAAAAATAACTCACAAAAAATTTAATTTTAAGCAGCAATACTTACTACTCTATTATTAACTAAGCATATCCTGTACCAAGCTGGACTTATTCAGTTAATCTCAGCAAAGTAACGATAAATAATTATCGGCATGGGTTAGTAAAAGATTAAGCCTTAGCGAACCCATTCAAATGCGAGAAAACAAGCAGTTAACTGAAGTAGCTTGTTCTTTTAACATGCACATAATTTGTACGAAATAAGTTAATGCTGCTTACCAAAATTTAAATGACCCAAGCTAGTGCGCTTAGTTAAATACTTTAAAGATATGAATTAGGCATGCACTAAAAAAGTGAATAGAGGAATATGGTTATATTTTTTCTGATTTAATCGCCAACGATTTAATAAAATTTAAAATTTAAAATTAAATCTTTAAATAAATCATAGCCAAACTTACTAATTAATACACATAGCAAAACTAAAAACAAAGCTCTTAGAAAGTTTGCCCCGCCTTTCATTGCAAAATGGGCTCCAACCAAACTCCCTGCAATATTAGATATGGCCATCGGTAGAGCGTATTGCAGCAAAATATGTCCAGAAGGTACAAAAAAGCATAATGCAGCCAAGTTAGTCGCTAAATTAACAAACTTTGCAGCGGCTGACGCATGTAAAAAATCAAAAGCAAAACAGCGAATAAACAAAAAGATTAAAAAACTACCCGTACCAGGCCCAAACAAACCATCATAGAAACCTACAGCAGCACCAATCAATGTAGCTAACCAGCGTTGTTTTGTGCCGATGACTTGAGGCTGATGCAGCCTACCAAAATCTTTTTTCCAAACGGTATAAAGTGCAATCAAAATCAATAAGACCAATATCATAGGCTTTATTACCCATTGAGGCACATAGCTCACTACCGCCGCACCAGCAAATGAAAGGGCAAATGCGCTAAGCGTAGCAGGAAAAATTAATGACCAAGGCAAATGTACACGACGCATAAAACTTCGAGCCGCTATAGCCGTACCAAAAACTGAGGAGAACTTATTGGTGCCAAACAAGGTGGCTGGTATTTGAGTTGGCAATGCATTAAATAAAGCAGGAATTTGAATTAATCCGCCACCACCCACAGCAGAATCAATTAATCCCGCGATAAATGCCATAGTACTTAAAAAAAAGATGGTCTCATGCATAGATTAAACACGGTTAAGTTAACAAAAAATCTTAGGTTTTTGATCTGACTAGGATGAACTAGCGCTATTAATTTAATCTAAAAAATGACTAGCATCCTATGGTATATCAAGCTTGTTATGCGTTAAAACCATGTACAAATCTTAACATCACTGCAATAAATCATTAACAAATCAATGTTTTAATAAGTCTATTAGATTATGTAGTGATTTTCTATATGACCTAAATAATGTTTCTTTCAAAAAAAGAAACAAATATTACCAATCTGCCAAAAGCGGAATTTAAGGAGCTTTAAAATGCGTAACACAGTAAGAATAAGTTTAGTTTTAAGCCTATTATTAGGTGCAACAATAGCCAATGCTGATGAAGCGATTGCTAGCGTGGTCTCAAAAATGGGCGCACCAGACACTGTAAAATCTATTCGCTCATTGAACGACAGAAATAATACGCTAATTACATTATGGACTTACAAAGGTCTAAATGGAGCGTCTGATGTATTTGTTATTAATGATGGTGAATCAATTAAAGCTATTGCGGTGCATGGTAGAACAATTGTTTCTAATTAAGTTGACGTTCCCCGCTTTACTACAGGGCGGGGATTGTTAAATAGCTCCAAATAATCAGTATCAGAAATTCTTAACCTTGTTGCTCTGCAAGCTCTTTAAGAAACTCTGCAATATCCCACTCACAACCGCCACAGCCAGAAAGCGCGCCCGTTCGTTGAGAAATTGCGTTGACGTCCAACCCTTGTTCAAATAGGTTTCGAATGTAGCCCCTTGTTGTGCCACTACAATGGCACATGATTTCATCGGGGTATTCGTGTTTGTTAATTGTCATAAAACTATTGATGTATTAGATTGATATGAGTTTCAATTTTTATTAAATTGCTCAAGTATAAATCTAACAGAAATAGTTAGTTAGCATAATTATGCTGAGCTATAGATTGACCAGCCATAGCCATCATCAAAAATTATCATTGACAATATTTCTATATTTATGGAAATATAGATTCATGGATAATAAAACTGCTGTCACACTTCTTTCCTCTATTGCTCAAGATGCGCGATTCAGCATTTTTAGATTATTGGTTCAGGCTGGTTCATCTGGCTTAGCTGCGGGGAATATTGGCGAAAAGCTGAGCATACCAAACAGTACGCTTTCATTTCATCTTAAAGAGCTAAGTCACGCAGGCTTAATTACCGCTCGCCAAGAAAGTCGATTTGTTTTTTACTTCGCAAATTATGAGGTGATGAATGGATTGCTTGCTTACCTCACAGAGAATTGCTGCGCTGGTCAGCAAGCATGTTGTCCAGATTTAGCTTGTAGCTCTCATGTCTAAAGGATTTACAACGTGAACCAAAAGGAAATATTAACCGATTTACAAGCCACTAAACCAGTAATTGGCAGTTTTGAACGACATCTTACCTGGTGGGTGCTTGGCTGTATTGTAGTAGGTATCGCACTTAGTAAAGTATTGCCAAATTTCTTTCAAGCAATTGGAAGCCTGAAAATTGCAGAGGTGAATTTTCCTGTAGCCGTCTTAATCTGGCTCATGATTATTCCAATGCTGCTTAAAATTGACTTTAGTGCAATGAAAGACGTGCTGAAGCGTAGCAAGGGAATTGGCGTTACGCTTTTTATCAATTGGATAGTAAATCCTTTTTCCATGGCATTATTAGCTTGGGTATTCATACGCCATCTATTTGCTGACTTATTAACCGTTGATCAAATTGATAGTTATATTGCAGGACTGATTTTACTTGCAGCTTCGCCATGCAAAGCTATGGTGTTCGTTTGGAGTAACCTCTGTGGTGGCGAACCGAAATTTACACTTTCTCAAGTGGCGATTAACGATGCCATTATGTTATTTGCGTTTGCGCCATTAGTGGCTTTATTGCTCGGGCTATCTAGTATTACCGTGCCTTGGGTTACGCTATTTTACCTGTTATGTTATTCATTGTAGTGCCTGTGCTGATTAGCCAGATATTACGCAAACTACTATTGGCAAAAGGCGATAATGCTTTAGAGAACACCCTTAAACGCTTACATCGGATTTCACTTTTTGCATTATTGACGACACTGGTCTTGTTATTTGCCTTCCAAGGCCAACAAATCCTTGCCCAGCCTATCGTAATTGGGCTATTAGCCATCCCTATTACTATTCAAGTGTATTTCAACTCAATGCTGGCTTATTGGCTTAATAAAAAATTCAAAGTCGCGTATTTTTTGGCGGGGCCTTCCGCTTTAATCGGCGCATCAAACTTCTTTGAGTTAGCCGTGGCGACTGCCATTGCATTATTTGGGTTTAACTCAGGTGCGGCACTTGCAACTGTTGTAGGCGTGTTGATCGAAGTGCCTGTGATGCTATCAGTGGTATCTATCGTCAATCGTAGCCGTGAATGGTACGAAATTAATTATCATTGAAAGTTATAAATGAACATTTTATTTTTATGTACTGGCAATTCTTGCCGTTCAATCTTAGCCGAAGCAACTTTTAATGCATCAGCACTTTGAGCTATGTCTGATTTAGTGGACGGGCAAGTCATCAGAATGATGCGGCAATTTGATTGCTAATGTAATACTGATTGGCGAAGTCAGCAGGTATTTGATTACCAATTTTTGCATGTCGCCTAATGCGATTATAGAATACTTCATTGTACTCAAAGAGTATCCTTTTAGCGGTTTCTCTGGTTTTAAAACGATAATGATGCAGGCTTTCAGTTTTGATGGTGTCAAAGAAGCTTTCCATCGGCGCGTTGTCCCAACCATTGCCTTTGCGACGCATTGAAGTTT
>JACMMS010000030.1 GCA_014378915.1 Methylophilaceae bacterium | reverse complement strand
TGTACCAAGACTGTAGTAGCAATGCCTTAAACATCATCAGTGGCGGCCAAGCCTTTTCGCCAGCGATTTTATTGTGAATGCTCATCAAGTGCGCTTCAAGCTTTGTCCAGTTCAATAGCGCATGCACATCATCTAGTTCTGTTAGTGCCGCATGCTCCACTATTAATGCGTCGGCTAAACTTATTTGCTTTAGGTTCTTTCAAGCCATGATGGTCAATTCTCAGGTGAAATCTACAGCCTTTATTATCCCTTTTCGAAGGTGAGCTTGCTTCAATTGCCGCGGCTTGTGCAAAGGTCTCTAACAGTTGATAACGAAGAAAAAGCAGCGATTCAGGCATTGCAAAAGAACTACCGTATTTTTATTACTGATACGTCCATACTATTTTATAGCTATTAAGCATCACCAGACGCACGACAAAAAACGGTTATATAAAGATATGGAAGTGGGTATTTTTAGTTGTTATGAAAAAGTATTTACTCTTACAGAACAGCTACTATTACTTAAAAAGGCAGAGCTTAAAGCTAAGCTAGAAGATTCCAAACATGCTGCCATGGCACTATTAGGTTTACCCATTTTATTAACAATATTCCTATTGTTTTTTTCACGCATGTTTTTAAAGCGCGCTATCGTGAAACCAATCAAAGATATTTTGCATGCCACAAGTGAGATTAGTAGCGGTCATTCAGATCACAAAGTACCAGAAATGGGCGCTGCAGAATTAGCCACATTATCTCAAGCCATTAACAAAATGGCTGAAGAATTAAGCTTAAGTCAAGATGCACTAGTAGGTACCGAAAAACAGGCTCCAATGGGATTGTTAGTTCCCATACTGGCGCATAATATTCGCAACCCACTTGCAAGCATACTCGCTACAGCACAAGTCACAGATAGCCCCAAACTCGACCCTGATACGCGTGAATCGTTGCAAGGCATTATAAGCACAGTTGATAGATTAGAACGCTGGACGGGTAGTTTGCTAGCGTATCTACATCCTATCAAAGCTCAACAAGGTTGCTATCAGCAAAGTATTGCCAGGTGCCACCGCACCTTTACAACAAAAACTGCGCGAAAAATCATTCAAACTAAAGTTACCACTATTCCAACACCCTTTGACGTATTTTTAACGGATGAGCATCTATCAGAACAGGCATTATACAATTTATTACTTAACGCAATTGATGCATCGCCAAAGACAGTCATTATTCTGTTAAAAGTGGATTTCACAGGGAGTGTTATTCTTATCACCATTAATGATCAGGGCTCTGGCATGCCTTTTACACCAGATCCACATACCATCAGTCCTGGGCCAACTACCAAGCGCTTTACGAGCCTAGGCATTCCGTTTGCCTTTAAAGTGTGTGAGGTTTTGGCTGGTAATTTACAATTTAGACCAAATTTACAATGTGGAACGGAGGTATTAATAAGCTTGCCACGGGCCTAAGCAAAAATTAAACTTAAATGGTTTAATCATACTCATAATTTAGTTATATCATCATGACAGTTTTACTACTCATGATTACTTCGTTATTTCGTGCTAATAACTCTTGCCAACAGCGCGGATTTTTACAACAATGTTAAAAACTAAATGATAACTACTATGCTCAATCAACCAGTTCCCAATTTCACTTTACCAGCGACTAGCGGTAAGACTTTCAACTTAGCAGACTACTTTGGTAAAAATATAATTTTGTATTTTTATCCTAAAGACTCAACACCAGGATGTACCACCCAAGGCGTTGCGTTTCGTGATGCGTATGCTGAGTTTCAATCACTGAACACTGAGATTTTTGGCATCTCACGTGACACCCTAAAATCACATGAAAATTTTAAGGCTAAATTTAGCTTTCCATTTGAGCTGCTGGCGGATACTGAGGAGCTAGCCTGCGGAATTTTTGGGGTCATGAAAATGAAAAATATGTATGGCAAGCAAATGCGCGGTGTTGAGCGTAGTACTTTTATCATCAATACAGCAGGTATTTTAGTGCTTGAATGTCGTGGTGTTAAGGTAGATGGTCATGCAGCGGCCATGCGCGATATTATTAAATCGTTCTAAAAGCAATCAAGTTAATTTCTTTATAAGGTTAAAGCATGGCGAAAAAGCAAATTGAACAAACCAAACTTTTTGTACTAGATACCAATGTACTAATGCATGACCCATCAAGTTTGTTTAGATTTGAAGAACATGACATTCACTTACCAATGGTGACGTTGGAAGAGTTGGATAATAATAAAAAAGGCTTAACTGAAGTTGCTCGCAATGCGCGTCAAGCCAGCCGTAATTTAGAAGAGATTGTTGGCACGGATTTAATCAATTTGGAACAAGGTTGTCCGCTGTCTATTAAAGGTAATAAACACGTTACAGGTAAGTTGTTTTTACAGACCACACAAGTGAACGTCGAGCTACCAGGCCTAGCAGGTAGTAAAGCTGATAATCAAATTTTGGGTGTAGTCCTTGACTTGCATAAGCATTATCCTAACCGCCAAGTTGTGTTAGTCAGTAAGGACATCAATATCCGCATTAAAGCTCGTGCATTAGGCTTAGCAGCTGAAGACTATTTTAACGACAAAGTATTAGAAGACAGCGACCTTTTATACTCTGGTATGAAAGAGTTACCTGCTAATTTCTGGGAAAAACATAGTAAAGAAATGGAATCTTGGCAAGAAGCTGGCCGTATGTTTTATCGTATTACAGGGCCGCTATGTAAAACATTTTTGTCTAATGAGTTTGTATTTTATGAGTTCGAAAAACCTTTTCATGCAATCGTAAAAAGTGTTGAAGGTAACACCGCGGTACTCGAAGTAGTACGTGATTTTACTGTGCCTAAACACAATGTGTGGGGCATAGTAGCGCGTAACCGTGAGCAAAATTTTGCACTTAATTTACTTATGGATCCAGAAGTCGATTTTGTCAGCTTATTAGGCCAAGCTGGTACAGGTAAAACCTTACTCACACTGGCTGCGGCCCTAACGCAAGTGCTAGATACCAAAACTTACTCTGAAATCATCATGACCCGCGTTACTGTGCCAGTGGGTGAGGATATTGGCTTCTTACCAGGTACAGAAGAAGAAAAAATGGCGCCTTGGATGGGCGCTTTAGAAGATAACCTAGATGTTCTGAATAAGACCGATGATGATGCAGGTGAGTGGGGGAGAGCTGCAACACAAGATTTAATCAGGACGCGCATCAAAGTAAAATCACTTAACTTTATGCGCGGCCGAACCTTCTTACACAAATTCTTAATTATTGATGAAGCTCAAAACTTAACGCCTAAACAAATGAAGACGTTAATAACACGCGCAGGTCCTGGCACAAAAGTAGTTTGTTTAGGAAATATTGCACAGATTGATACGCCTTACCTAACTGAAGGCAGCTCGGGTTTAACTTATGTGGTGGATAGATTTAAAGGCTGGGAACATAACGGTCACATTACACTGTTGCGAGGCGAGCGCTCAAGGTTAGCGGACTTTGCTGCCGAGATACTTTGAAATGGCAAATTGTAATCGTTAAGCTATGTTAATAATTTATCGCGATTTTTACGGTTTAAAATATAAAAATATAAGTCTCCGCCATATTAAGCCTTCGCTATGACTAGATCATTTTATATATTGCTCATAGCGCAATTTTTATCTGCGCTAGCTGATAATGCTATGCTCATTGCAGCCATTGCACTTCTACAAAAAATGAGCGCGCCCAGCTGGCATCAGCCGTTATTACTGCAGTTTTTTGTGATTTCATACATATTACTTGCCCCATTTGTTGGCTCTATTGCAGATTCCATGCCAAAAGGAAGAGTCATGTTTATATCGAATGGTATCAAATTTATTGGCAGCCTTTCGATGATGTTTGGCATACCGCCACTCTATGCATATGGCATAGTTGGTGTAGGTGCAGCGGCCTATTCTCCTGCAAAATATGGCATTCTTACTGAAATGTTGCCCCCAGATGAATTAATTAAAGCCAATGGCTGGATGGAAGGATCAACAGTTGCGGCTATTATATTGGGTGCGATTGGCGGTGCATTTGCACAAAAAAATGCCGTACTTGCGATAGTGATTATATCTGCACTTTACTTGCTGGCAGCTATATTCAATCATTTTATTCCTAAATTACCTATAGACCACAAGCCGCTTAATAACAGCCCATTATATATGGTTAAAGACTTCTACCATTCATTTATGACCTTATGGTGCGATCCTAAAGGCCAAGTTTCACTTGCAGTTACTACTTTATTTTGGGGCGTTGGTGCAACACTAAGATTAGTTGTCATTGCTTGGGCTGCTTATGCCTTACATTTTAACTTAGAGAAATCTACCCAACTCATGGCATACGTAGTATTTGGTGTGGCGATTGGCTCAGTGATTGCCGCTAAATATGTGAGTTTAGAAAATTCAATCAAAGTCTTACCTGCAGGTATTGCGATGGGAGTTTTGGTATTAGGTATGCAGTTCGTAACTGAATGGCATATCGCGGCCGGATTATTGTTCTTTATTGGCGCGCTAAGTGGTTTTTTTCTTGTACCACTCAATGCCTTATTACAGCATCGTGGGCACCTTTTAATTGGTGCTGGTCATTCAATTGCTGTACAAAACTTTAACGAGAACTTAGGAATTTTGATACTCAGCTCCGCTTATACTTTAATGACTAAAGCAGAGTTTTCTATGAATACAATTATTGTGATATTTGGTTTGTTTATTAGTTTGTCAATGAGCGGAATTAATCACTACTACCGTAACCAAATTGGTAACAATCATTAATATTGTTTAAATTAGCCTTTATGTAACGGCGTTTCAAGGTTGAAGTGCAAAAAGAGCAGCATGATGCTGCCTAAAATCAAATGCTTCTGGCGTTAACAACTCAGCAGGGCATTTGAACCCTAACGATTTTCGGGGTCTCGTATTGAGTTGCCACGCAATCGCATCTGACGCTTCCTGGCCGAAGATACTCAAGTCTTCACCATTGGGCAGGTACTGCCGCAGTAAGCCATTGGTGTTTTCGTTAATCCCACGTTGCCATGGACTATGTGGGTCTGCAAAGTATACTTTAACGCCCGT
>JACMMS010000029.1 GCA_014378915.1 Methylophilaceae bacterium | reverse complement strand
CTGCTTGGGAAATCCCCGCTACAGATGAAACTGCCATTAATGGCTATTGGGTGCATGCACCTGGAGATGCTTTGTTAGGTGCAATTAAACAGGCTTTTCCTAATATAACGCTTATCGCAGAGGATTTAGGTGTGATAACGCTTGAGGTGAGCACCTTGCGTGATAAATACGCACTACCAGGCATGAAAATTCTACAATTTGCTTTTGGCGGTCAAGATGATAATCCTTACCTACCGCACAATACTGAAGAAAATAGCGTGGTGTATACGGGCACACATGATAACGATACTAGCCTTGGTTGGTACCAATCAAGCAATGAGTTTGAGCGCCACTATTTTGAGCAGTATGTGGCGGGATATGCGGCAGATACGAGCTTAAAAATGCCGTTTAGTTTGGTCAGCATGGCGCTAAGCTCAAAAGCACAATTAGCGATTATTCCCATGCAAGATATTTTAGAGCTAGGCACGGAGCATCGTATGAACATTCCTGGTACAGCTTTAGATAATTGGCGCTGGCGCTTTGAATGGAAGCAGCTTAAATCTAGGCAGAAAAAGCAAATGAAAACTGCGATCAAGAAAAGCCAACGCGCTTAAGATAAACTCAATTACCTACATTACGCCTAGTAATTGGCTTTTTATAATAAATAATCTTTTGCTTATAAAATAGGTGTAACCGTTACGCTGACCTTGAGGCGTTGTTTACCGCCGCCTAATACCATACCATGCATGGGTGAAACATCACTGAAATCACGCCCCCAACCCACAGTGATGTGCTGATTTTGCACCAAGCAGTTGTTAGTTGGATCGAAGTCTATCCAGCCATAAATTGGGCAATATACTGATATCCAGGCGTGAGAAGCATCTGCACCAATTAAACGTGGCTTCCCTTTGGGAGGCAAAGTGAGAATGTAGCCGCTTACATATCTACAAGCTAAACCTAATGAACGTAAACAGCCTATCATAAGGTGTGCAAAGTCTTGGCAAACGCCACGCTTACCTTCTAAGACTTCATCTAACGGGGTAGAGACATCCGTTGCGGTATCATCAAACTCAAACTCTTTAAATACACGCTGTGTTAAATCATAAACAGCATCAATGAGTGGTCTATTAGCGTAAAAACTAGGCGCAGCGTAAGCGGCAAGTTCTGGTCTGCAAGTAACATTGGTAGAAGTAAATAAATAGGCAATTGCTTCCATATGCTGTGCTTGCTGCGTATTCAGTAGATGTTTTACCGTCTCCCAAGATTGACTATGTTGCAGCTCTGATATTGTTTGTCTTGGTTTTAAATTAACAGTAGACGATGAAGTGACGGTAAGGGTTTTATGTGGACTAAATACAGCAACATAATTGCTATGATTACCGAAATAATCTGTACGCTCAATATGTTCATTGGGATTGGGTGAAATTGTCAATCCGTACCATTCACATTGCTGTAAAGCAAAGTTGCGTGGTTTCATGTGTAGCATTTGTTGTGATAAGGTAACGTTGGTATTGTACAAATATTTAGTTTCGTGAAACACTGTATAACGCATGTTTAATAAACTCCATTATTGTTTGCAGCATATGAAGTAGAATTGTTATGCATACCGCTGTAGCTAAAAAAGCGCAAGCTTAACTGCTCTGAAATTTCCACACTTGCCTGATAAGTTTCTTGCAACCAACTGGCAAGCAATTGGCTTCCATTGTTAAATGCAATATCAGGG
Source organism: Methylophilaceae bacterium (assembly GCA_014378915.1). Taxonomy (GTDB): domain Bacteria; phylum Pseudomonadota; class Gammaproteobacteria; order Burkholderiales; family Methylophilaceae; genus JACMMS01. The sequence goes on along the minus strand of JACMMS010000029.1, from coordinate 17,904 downwards.
TCAAGAGCTTTTAAGCTTTCTAAACACACAATGATGCGCCCCTCATTACCACCGCCATTATAGGTGGCAGAAATTTCTACTAAATATTTTAATAAGTCTTTTAGTTGAAACATCATAGAGTTTGGGTTGTTTTCATCCATTAGCATTAAATCTAGCATGGGTAGCCATTCAGGTTGAGCTGAATAACGCGCACGATAAGTCACAATACTATCGTTCAGCTGTAGTAACCACTCTAGATGACTTTCCGCTGGCATCATCAGTGCATGCTGGATGAGCGCACATAAAAACTGTAGACGTTCTATGCGCCGCCCAATTGACATAAATCGCCAGCCCTGATCACGGGTCATCCCGTCTAATGTAAATCCAGTAATAGTCACTAAAGATGCATTTGTGTCATCTAGTTGCAGTAAGCAATCCGCTAAACTGGGCTGTAAGCTTGCTTGTTTAAAGTGTTGTGACATTTGATTAATAATTCGCCAATTATCACTCGATAAGCGTTCGCGCAGATTAAAAGCCAGTTGAAAAAATTGCTCGATATTGCTTGCTAGGCTATTTGATGTATGCGAAAACACCGCTTTAATCAGTAAGTCTTCGATGTCTTCGCTACTCAAGTCATCATGATTGTTTTGGTCTTTATCAGTTGTATCAATATTTTCGTCATCGTCTAATAAAGGCATAAATCCATACCAAATACACAACTTGTGGACTGCAGGCCATTCGATGGCCCGATGTTCAGCCGAAAATTCCATAAAAAAGTGAATCGCGGTACGTAGCAAGCGAGAAATATGATAGTTGCGCACATTGTAACGCCCAAACCAGTAGAGATTTTCTACCATACGGCTAGATAAGTAAGTATTGCCACGCACTAAATCACGGCTAGAGGTGGTGTGCCTTAGCAAGCTTAATTGGTTAGGTAAGTAAGGTGATGTAATCCAAGTGTCTTTGCTGGTTCCGCCACGCTGCATAGAGATTACACGCTCATCCTGACCACTTGCAACTCTTGCTAAACCACCTGGCATGACTGAATAGCCATTGGTGGTAGCGCAAGCATAGACGCGTAGCCCAACCGCTAACGAGCTAAGTTCAAACGATTTTAATGCATCTTCAGGTTTGTTTTCTAATATATGCTGTGTTGTTTCTTCGTGTCTTCTTTGATCTATATGCTCACGGTTTGTTGATGTCTGATTGAGTACAGGTGCTTGTGAAATTTTGACTGATTCTTGAGCAATATAGTCTTGGGGATGTGTTTTTAATTTTAAAATTAATGCTGCAATTTCTGCTTCATTTAAATCTTCACCAAAAATAGGATGTTGAAAAATATGCGGAAAAGCAGGCTTAATAACTAGCTCTCTGATGTTAGTGATTACTGTTTGTAAGGCCTTAGTTTCGCCACACCACCAAGTAGCTACAGATGGCATACTTAATTCTTCACCTAATAATTGTCGGCACAAAGCAGGTAAAAATCCCAACAATGCGCCCGATTGCAAAATATTAGACCCTAAAGCATTGGTGACTAATACATGACCTTGCCGCGTAACTTCGGTTAAGCCCGCAACCCCTAATAGCGAGTGGGAGTTAAGTTCTAATGGATCACAAAAGTCATCATCTAATCTGCGCAAAATCACATGCACTGGTTTTAAACCAGAAATGGTTTTAAGCCAAGCGACCCCATTACGCACAGTCAAGTCACTACCTTGTACTAATGGAAAACCTAGATAACCTGCTAAATAAGATTGTTCATGATAAGTTTCGTTATATGGGCCAGGCGTTAATATTACAATAAGTGGTTGTTCGCCAGAACTCAAAGGCATAATGCTGGCATCTGATTCCGTTTGTTTAGCGGCGCATTGTCGTCCCCAATGTGCCAAATTATCACGCATTATCGAAAAAAATCTACTGAGTCGTTGAATCTTTAAATCACGAAATAACTCAGGAAAAGCACTAGCAATGATAGTACGGTTTTCTAATGCGTAGCCTGCACCTGTTGGTGCTTGGGTGCGGTCTGATAATACCCACCATTGCCCACTGGGCGCGCGGGCGATGTCTACCGCGTAGTGGTGAAGTGCAATTTGATTAATATGTTTTATGCCATGGCAGGGGCGTAAAAAACCTGCATGACCATGCACTAATGCAGCGGGTAAAGTCCCACTTTTTATGGTTAGTTGCTCACCATAAATGTCATTTAAAATTGCATTAAGTAAAGTTGCGCGTTGCGCCAAAGCCGATGCAATATTTTGCCATTCATCATGAGGCAAAATGAATGGTAGTACATCTAACCCCCATGGACGTTGCAAGCCATCTGTATCTGCATATACATTGTAAGTTACACCGTTGTCGCGAACTTGCCTAAGTACAGCGTCTATCCGCTTGCGCATGTGTGCAGGCTCTTCATGCTGAAGCGTCTCAATAAGCCCTTGCCAATGTGGGCGCGTTTGACCGTTTGCATCACATAACTCATTGTAATGTGCATGCAAATCGGGCGCTAAATTGAGGGTGGGCTGCAACATGATGAATAGGATAAAGCCTAGCTAGTAAATTGCAAAGCTTTAAACCATAGCAGTGCGTTTGTCATAATAAAAAATTACAAAAGTTGCCAACGCAAATCTAAAGTAAACGGGAATCGTGGATTTTTAGATTCTGATGCAACTTCCATTTTTCCTGGCGTATGTCCGTAACTCCAAAAACGTGCAAAACGTCTCGCCTCGGCTTCATTAGCGTTGACAGGAAATGTGTCATAGTTTCGACCGCCTGGATGCGTCACATGGTAAGTGCATCCACCAATAGCACGGTTACTCCAAGTGTCTATTAGATCGAATACTAAAGGTGCTTGCACACCTATTGAAGGATGTAATGCCGACCATGGGTTCCATGCTCTAAAGCGCACACCAGCTACATACTCACCTGCAATTCCAGTAGCTTGTAAAGGTAATGGTCTGCCGTTACATGTCACAACATGGCGACCATCAGTAAGTCCGCGTACTTTAAGCTGCATACGCTCAACCGATGAATCCACATATCGTGCTGTTCCACCTTGGCTCACTTCTTCACCTAGTACATTCCAAGGTTCTATAGCTTGGCGTAGCTCTAACTCTACACCGTGATAGGCTACTGTGCCATAACGCGGGAAACGGAATTCTACAAATGGATCAAACCAATGTTTTTCGAATTTGTATCCGAAGCTGCGTAAGTCCTCGACAACATCCGCAATATCTTGGGCTACAAAATGTGGCAACATCCAGCGGTCATGTAGCTCTGTACCCCAATGAATAAGCTTGCCTTGGTACGGCTCTTTCCAAAATCGTGCCACTAAAGCTCGCAATAGCAGCATTTGTAACAAACTCATACGCGCATGCGGTGGCATTTCGAATGCTCGAAACTCTACTAAACCTAAGCGACCTGTTGGGCCATCTGGCGAATATAATTTGTCGATTGAAAATTCAGAACGGTGCGTGTTACCTGTTAAATCAACGAGTAAATTGCGTAACAATCTATCAACAAGCCAAGGTTTTTTGCTTTCCTCAGTGTCTGGCAGAACTTTATCCATTTGTTGGAATGCAATTGCAAGCTCATACAAGTTATCATCTCTAGCCTCGTCTACCCTTGGTGCTTGGCTAGTGGGGCCGATAAAAGTGCCTGAAAATAAATAAGATAAAGCAGGATGGTTTTGCCAGTAAGTAATTAAACTTTTCAGAACATCTGGCCTGCGTAACATAGGACTATCTGCTGCTGTCGCACCACCGAGTGTAGCATGGTTGCCGCCGCCAGTGCCCGTGTGGCGGCCATCTAGCATGAATTTTTCTGTGCCTAAGCGTGTGAGCCGCGCCTCTTCGTACAAAATGGTCATTTTGTCTACCAACTCACGCCAAGTTGCGGATGGATGGATATTGACTTCAATCACGCCAGGATCTGGTGTGACGCTTAGTAATTTAACCCTTATGTCACGCGGTGGTGGATAACCTTCAATCCATAATTTCAAATTGAGTCTAGCAGCGGTGTTTTCTACTACAGTAATTAACGCTAAGTAATCTTCTAGCTTAATTAATGGCGGCATAAATATATATAATCTGCCATCACGTACTTGCACACAGAGCGCCGTATGAACGACCTCACGAGGTAACGGTTTAGGTGTTTTGTGTTTAATAGCAATATTAATTTCAGTTGCATCATCAATATTGGTAGCTGTAGAAAATGGGTCAACGGCAAAGTCTGGTTCAAGATCTTGAGGTATCACCCACGGCAGTGATGCTAATGGTAAGCGAAGGCCCATCGGTGAGTCGCCGCTTAACAAATACAAATGTTCGCGCTTTAATGGCCATTTGCTAGTCAGCCAAGTGGATACATATTTTGGCCCGGTTTTCTTTGTTTCGATGGGTTTAATAGGCATCACATAACCTATGACTTCACCCAGTCCTGCCTCTAATAACCTTGCTAACCGGCGGCGCTCTTCGCTATCTTTTAAATTGGCTTTTAATGGGTCTATATTGTCTGGTAAACACTCTTCAAGCTGCGTTTGCTTTAATACATCTTCATAGGCAGGGATTAAGCAAGCTGATGGAAAGCTGAGTTCAGTTACTAACCGCTCAGCAAAAAGTGTGGCATGTTCAGTCGTGTAACCATCGTTAATGTCTTCTTCTGAAAACAAACTCGCATCTCGCCAGATTGGCTTGCCATCTATACGCCAAAATATATTGATGGCCCAGCGTGGTAGAGGCTCTCCAGGGTACCATTTGCCTTGCCCATAATGTAGTAATGCACCTTTGGCAAAATGCGCTTTCAGCCGTAATGCAAGTTTGCCGGCTAAATCACGTTTGTTTTCACCGTGTGCGAGTGTATTCCACTCCCCACCATCCATATCATCAATAGACACGAAAGTGGGCTCGCCACCTTGTGTTAAGCGTACATCTTGCTTGTTAAGGTCAGCATCGACTTTATTACCAAGCTTATCGATTTTTAACCAATCAGCTTCAGAGTAAGGCTTAGTGACACGCGGATCTTCATGAATGCGGGTAATGGTCATTTCATGCTGAAATGTGACCTCGGCAACATCAGTAAAGCCTGTAACAGGCGCAGCTGATGATGGTACAGCGGTACACGCTAATGGGATATGGCCTTCACCCGCCATCATGCCAGAAGTTGGATCTAAACCTATCCACCCTGCACCAGGGATGTAAACTTCAGTCCATGCATGTAAATCGGTAAAATCTACCGTAGTACCATTTGGGCCATCTAGCGCTTTAACATCTGTGGTAAGCTGAATTAAATAGCCTGATACAAATCTCGCCGCTAAACCCAGATTGCGTAAAATTTGCACTAAAAGCCATGCAGTATCACGGCACGACCCACTTTGATTAATCAAGGTTTCTTCTGGGGTTTGTACGCCAGGTTCCATACGCAATAAGTAGTTGATATTGCTCTGTAAACGCTGGTTAATAGCGACTAAAAAATTAGCAATACTCACGGGATGGTTCAGCACTTGCTGTTTAGCTAAAGCTAGCCAATCTTGTAATAACTGGCAGGGTAGTTCAGGTTTTAAATATGCACTAAGTTCGTTTTTTAACTGTTCGGTGTAACTAAAAGGGAAATTCTCAGCATATTTTTCTACAAAGAAATCAAACGGATTAATCACCGTCATATCTGCTACTAAATCGACCGTGAAATTGAGCGCATGCACCTTTTCGGGGAATACAAAGCGGGCAATGTAATTACCGTAAGGGTCTTGCTGCCAATTAATAAAATGTTTTTCGGGGTTAACAGTAATTGAGTACGACAAAATGGGCGTGCGTGAATGCGCTGCAGGTTTTAAACGTACTTCATGTGGTGAAAGGTTCACCAGACGATCAAATTGATAACTGGTTTTGTGATGCAAGGCAACGCGAATGGCCATTTAACTTCCTTTTAGATTCTTAACTTTGACCAATGGCAACTTTAAGTAGTTTAATACTTGACATTACTCCAGCAGGATTTATGCCATCAACTATTTCACAGGCAATTGAGTGTTATTTAGGTGTTGAGTTAAAGCCCATGCCACATGTTCCCGCACTATGTCGCTGGGATCATTTAATCGACTTTCAAGCGCTTGAGTAATATCAAATAAAGATTTTACATTAACAGTTTTGACATTACCTAGACCTACTGCGATGTTTCGCAACCATTGCGCATAGCCGATTCTGTAAATTGCGCTGCCCGCCATGTTTTGTTTAAATTCTGCTTCAGTCCAGCTAAAGCAATTAATTAAACTGATATTATCTAAACCATTGCGCACATTAAAATCATTCTGCGTTGTTAGCTGTGCAAACTTATTCCATGGGCAAAATAATTGGCAATCATCGCAGCCATAAACACGATTGCCAATGAGCGGCCTAAACTCTAGTGGAATGCTGGTTTTTAGCTCAATGGTCAGATAAGAAATACAACGCCTTGCATCCACTTCATATGGTTGCGTGATGGCGTTAGTTGGGCAAACATCAATGCAGGTTTTACATGTGCCACAGTGGTTAGTTGCTGGCGCATCAATCGGTAAAGGTAAATTAGTGAAGATCTCCCCTAAAAAAAACCAAGAACCACGCTCTTTGTTGATTAATAAAGTATGTTTGCCGCGCCAGCCGAGGCCTGCTTTTTCTGCAAGTGCTACTTCTAATACTGGTGCGCTGTCGGTGAAAACGCGATATTCAAACCCGGTGTCTATATGTTTAATGTTAGCGGAAATTTGCTCGCATAATTTTTGCAGTTTACTGCGCATTACTTTATGGTAATCACGCCCCAATGCGTATCGTGAAATAAACGCTTTGCTGCTATTGGCCATAATCTGTTCACTATCGGCTGCATTAGGGGGTAAATAATCTAAACGTACGCTAATGACTGTCAAGGTATTTAGTACTAATTCATGTGGGCGTGTACGCTTATTCCCATGTTTTGCCATATAATCCATCTCACCATGAAAGCCTTTTTCTATCCATGCTTGATGATCCTTTTCGGCACTGCTCAAATCTGTGTCAGTAATGCCAATTTGGTTAAAGCCAAGTGCGGCACCCCAATGCTTAATTTCATCAGCAAGTGTTTGCAAAGCATTAGCATTTGGCATTTCTTTGTTGGCCTTAGAGGAACTCTGCATCTCGTGTTGAGATAAATCGTAGATATTGTTATTGCTAGCACTCATATATGACTCATGATATTACACTTAACTTGATTAATGAAGCCGCAACCATAAATGCAGGGGCTGATTTTTCCAAAGCTGCTGCATCAGGCTTGGTTGTGTATTGTCATGGTGATTTGGGTGCTGGTAAAACTACATTTGTACGTGGATTTTTACATGCTTTAGGACATGTGGGCAAGGTAAAAAGTCCGACTTACACTTTGGTGGAACCTTATCATGTAGATGATCTCAATATTTATCATTTTGATTTATATCGCTTTATTGATGAAGAAGAGTGGGATGCTGCGGGCTTTAGGGATTATTTTAATCCAAGCGCTATCTGTTTAATAGAATGGCCAGAAAAAGCTGAAAGTATATTGCCTCAGCCAGATATTGCCCTTTATTTACAGCCGAGTGAAGAGGGTAGAATATTGCGACTCGTTGCAAACTCCACGTTAGGAAAACAGGTGTTACAAAAAATGACGTGTAAAAATGTTTAAAAAACTTTTGTTTTTTGTACTCACTAGCATCAGTGTCAATGCCTTTGCCACGAATGTGATTAGCGCAGTGCGTGTGTGGCCGTCTGCAGATTACACACGTATTACGGTAGAGTCTGAACACCCACTCGCGCACAAACTAACCATGCTTGCTAACCCAAATCGCTTGGTGCTAGACATAGATGACACCGAGTCTATGTCTATGCTAAAAGCGTTGGCAGATAAAATTTTAGCGAGTGATCCTTATATTCAACAAATTCGCGTATCCAAATTCAAGTCAGGTGCTGTGCGCTTAGTAATTGATTTAAAAGTAGAAGTTAAACCTAATATATTTTTACTCAAGCCTGCAGGGGATTATAGAAATCGATTAGTACTAGATATTTATCCCACGCCAGATCCGTTAATGGCGATGTTAGATAACCGTAATAAACCTGATTTACAAACTACCACAACACTTAATTCATCATCACCAAATAGTAATGTCATTGTAGAGCCGCTGCCTAATAATAAGGATGAGTCAGCTGATGCAACTGCTAGTGCAAAGCCAGCAGAAGTTAAGTCTTCAGCCATCTTCAATAAACCTAATGATAGCAAGTCTGTAGAAGCCAAGCCCGTTGAGCCTAAAATAATTGAGACTAAGCCTACTGAGCCCAAGCCTACTGAAATGAATCCTGTTGAGAGTAAACCTATAGAAACCAGTGTGATTGCGGATTTAAAACCTGCCGAAACCAGTGCCAGCGAGGCTGAAAGTAAAATAGCTGCTAAAAATGAATCCATCTTCAAAAATAAGGACAATGGTCGCGTTATCATCATTGCAATTGATGCAGGTCATGGTGGTGAAGATCCAGGCGCACAAGGTGCAAATGGTACTCACGAAAAGGACATTACGCTAGCTGTTGCTAAAAAATTAAAAGCGGTCATTGATGGTGAGCCAAATATGCGTGGCGTGTTAACACGTGATGCTGATTTTTTTATTCCCTTACATGGACGAGTAGTAAAAGCGCGCAATGCACAGGCAGATTTGTTTATTTCAATCCATGCAGATGCTTTCACTAGCCCAGCGGCAAGAGGCTCTTCTGTATTTGCATTATCAGAGCGCGGTGCAACCAGTGCTACAGCGCGTTATTTGGCTAAAAAAGAAAATGAATCTGATCTGATCGGTGGGGTCAGCTTAGATAACAAAGATATTAATTTAGCAAGAACGTTGCTAGATTTATCACAAACCGCCACCATTAATGACAGCTTAAAACTCGGTAAAGCCGTTCTAGGTAATGTGGGAAAGATAAATAGTTTACATAAAGGTTCCGTGGAGCAGGCGGCATTTGCAGTACTTAAATCGCCTGACATCCCATCTATTTTAGTAGAAACAGCCTTTATTAGTAATCCAGAAGAAGAACGTAAGCTGCTAGATGATGGTTACCAAATGCAATTAGCAAAGTCTATTTTAGCTGGTGTAAAAAAATATTTTGCTAGTAATCCAGCGCTGGCAAAAACAAAAATAGCAGATAAATAGTTTTATAGAAGACTTTGAATGACCCTTAACATGCTTTATATTTAACAAAACTAACAACTCCGTGATCCTCGCGCAAGAGGGGATCCATCCAAGTGATTGTTTAAAATGGATTCCCGCGTTCGCGAGAATGACGAAGTTTGGCAGTTTTTAAGCTTGTAATTCCTTGGCGCAACAATCTGATTTACATCAGGTCGTACTTAAAATTTTGATTTAAAATTAAGTTTTTAATTAGAATAAATCCACTACTTATTAATAATCTTATTAAATAACAACAAATGAACATCGAAAAAATACCTGCTGTTAGCGTGATTATGCCGATTTACAATACATTTAAATATATTGATGAGGCGATTGAGTCTGTGCTTAATCAAACCTTCACTGATTTTGAGCTGTTGTTATTAAATGATGGCAGTACAGATGGCTCTTTGGCCAGATTAGAGCACTATGCTGGAATAGATAGTCGATGTAAGTTATTGACTTCAGCTAATAGCGGAATCGTAGCAACACGGAATAAAGGTGTTGCGTTGGCTAGAGCAGAAATACTAATTAACATGGACAGCGATGATATTTGTTTACCAAACAGATTTCAAACTCAAGTTGATTATTTGAAGCAACACCCCGAGTGTGTTGCCGCAGGCTCGAAAATTCTACTCATTGATTCTGATGGCCTACCTATATTGCAAGCAGGTAATTTGTTAACGCATGATGAAATAGATACAGCTAACATGAGTGGTAATGGATTGGTGATGTTTAATCCTGCTGTAGCTATGCGTAAGTCAGTCGTGGTTGCAGTAGGTGCATACAAACCTGAGTTTGAACATGCTGAGGACTTAGATTTATTTTTGAGGATGGCGGAAGTAGGTAAGTTAGCCAATATTTCTCAAATACTCTTACATTACAGGCAGCATGTAGCCAGCGTTGGCTATGCAAAAAGGCAATCTCAAGTGAGCGCAACAAAGGTATGTGTTTTAGAGGCTTATGCTAGGCGTCATTTAAGCCCGCCTTCTGAGTTAGTTAATTCTGATCCTCAAACGTATTTTCATGCGCCAGATTTGTTTGAAATACATAGCAAATGGTCTTGGTGGGCTCTTGGTGGAGGCTATGCCAAAACAGCTAGAGTGCACGCGTGGAAAGCTTTTTTAAGCAAACCTTTTAGTATCAGTAATTTAAAATTGTATCTTTGCGCAATCAGAGGTTATTAGAGACATTTACGCTAAGTGATTTAATGCCTAAAACTCACAATTTTTCATCCTCGCGAACGCGGGGATCCATCTAAGTGCTTGATTAAAATGGATTTACGACAATCGCTAAGAATGAAGAAAATAGTTAGATTTTTATCAAATACAAACATTTCCGCTTTTGTAAAAATATCGCTATTAAGCTTTTTCATTGTTATCTGCATAGCTTAAAAATCAGTATCTTTTTTGCAAAAAATCCAACTCTCTCAAAGTATCACCATAGCCAGCTTGGGAGAGAAGAGCGCGTTCAATATAACGACTCACAGATTTTCTATAGTGACCCACTAGCTCAGCCTCAACGAAAATACTCGGAAATTTATAACTTAACCAAGCATATAAGCTTATGTTTTGGCTAAGTAATTCTGCAGTTTCTAAATATTGCGCATTATGTGAATCTACCCAGATTGGTTGAGGTGGTAAGTGTCTAGTGGTAGATTCGTATACGCTTTTTAAACATAATAAAAAGTAGTCTTTTTCAATATTCACGTTAATCGAAATCGGCGCACAGGTGAACACAAACTTATCCCTTAGTGCCATTTTAGGGGCGAACTCATCAACTAATAAGGCTTGAGTAAACTGCGTGTTGCTGGATGAGAGTGAAAATAGTTCATGATTTAAATTCAATTGGTTAAACTTCACTTTGCTTGCAAAGTACTCAAAGCATTCATTTATTTTGGCTGTATGTAGCTTATGTGCGATTGCTTCAATCTCGCTAAAATTTGGTGCTATGGGTAGCTTATTTAAGTCCGAGCTGTCATCTACATTGAGCATGTGTTCAATGTGGATGCGCTCTTCATCCTCAAATACATTCACAAAACCAGTTTCGTAAATACCGTATCTACCCGCACGCCCAGCTATTTGGCGAACTTCAGTGGCGTTTAGCTGGCGGGAAGCTACACCATCAAATTTATGGATATTGGTAAATAATACGCGTCGAATCGGCAAGTTTAAGCCCATGCCAATGGCATCGGTTGCCACTAAAATATCTGCTGCACCGCTATTAAAACGTTCTGATTCCGTTCTACGCACTTCAGGTGATAGCGCCCCATAGATGCTTGCTACGGTGTGGCCCCATTGCCTGAATCGGGCAGAAAAAGTTAAAACATCTTTGCGACTAAACGCAATGACTGCATCGCCTTTTTTTAGCTGATTTTTTAGTATTGATTTGCTATAACGTTTACCACAAATACTGGTTTCTTCTAAAACCAAAGGCGTTTTACGTTGTAAATAAGTAATCTCATATGTTTCATTTAGGGCTTCAATGACTTTAATGCATGGCGCGGTCACTGCGTTAGAGCCACATATAAAGACTTGTCTGGCAGGTACGCCGACCAATGCTGCTGTCCAAGCACTACCGCGGTCTGGGTCTTGCAGCATTTGAATTTCATCAATAATGGCGACATCTATTTGATTTTTTTGATGCATCATCTCAATGGTAGAGGCTGTGTGTTTTGCACCCTCCATCAGTACACGCTCTTCACCTGTAATGAGATTACAGGGCACGCCAGCGGAGACTAGCCGATCGCGAATTTCCATCGCCAATAAACGTAATGGTGCTAAGTAAACGCCAGATTTAGCTTTTATTAATGTTTCTAGAGCGTTATAGGTTTTGCCAGAGTTGGTTGGACCCAAATAAAAGTGGTGATGACGATGTATTGCACGCGCTTTTGCGAAGCTATAGGCATAATCGTCTAAGCTAGATTCAGTATTTAAGTGGGTTGAGGCATCTTTCATAGGCAAGAGTTTAGCTTAAAATTGAGCCGGAACAGGTAGAATACTGAAATGCAAATTAAATTATTACCCGACCAACTCATTAGTCAAATTGCCGCAGGTGAGGTGGTTGAACGTCCCGCTTCAGCACTTAAAGAGTTGCTGGAAAACAGCTTAGATGCTAGTAGTACGAATATCGTAGTAGCGCTATTGCAAGGTGGTGTTAAGCAGTTACGTGTAACAGATAACGGTGGTGGCGTAACTAAAGATGATTTGAATTTAGCCTTAACTCGTCATGCGACGAGTAAGATTTTTAGTTTAGACGATCTTGAAAGCGTCGCCAGCCTTGGCTTTAGAGGCGAGGCGCTAGCTAGTGTTGCATCAGTTTCACGCACACAGCTTATCAGCCGAGTTTCATCTGAAAAACATGCTTGGTGCATAGTCTCGGATGGTCGTGAACTTTCAAGTATCGAGCCAGCGGCTCTAGATGTAGGCACCATTGTTGAAGTGAATGATTTGTACTTTAATACCCCAGCGCGGCGTAAGTTTTTAAAAACTGAAGCTACCGAGTTTGGACATTGTGAAGTAGCTTATGAGCGTGTTGCGTTATCACGCCCCGATGTTACTTTTATGTTGCAACATAATGGCCGTGCGTTAAGTCGTCTAAGTGCCTCAGAGCCAAAAAAACGCTTTGCTGAGGTGTTGGGTGAGGAGTTTGCTGCAGAGTCGGTATATCTAGATGAGAGTGCTGCAGGATTGCGTTTATGGGGGGTGGCTGCCAAGCCAACCTTCAATCGTAATACTCGTGATAAACAATATGTCTATGTCAATGGTCGTTTTGTACGTGATAAGTTGGTAAGTCACGCAATTCGCCAAGCTTATCAGGATGTGTTGCATCATGACCGCCATCCAGCTTATGTACTATTTTTAGAATTGGATCCAAGTTTGGTTGATGTGAATGTGCACCCCGCTAAAACTGAGGTGCGCTTTAGAGAAGGCCAAGCGATACATCGATTTATTTTTCATTCGCTGCATAAAGCGCTGGCTAAGCCCACTGGTGTTTCTAACGCGGTGACTGCTAGTCAGGCTAGCCATAATCCATTTGTTACAAACACCCTAACGCCTTACCCAACCTATCAATCCCAAATCAACTTAAACGCAAATGAGCCGAATAGTTTTTATCAAACGCTTTTTGGTGCTAGTAATAATACCCAGCAAGAACGTCAGTTTTCAAGCCCAGTAGGTTACGCGGAAGAATTTCAATCTGGTGCAACAACGTTGCCAGCAGATGATTTCCCGTTAGGTTTTGCTATTGCGCAAATTCATGGTGTGTATGTGTTAGCGCAAAATAAGTTGGGTTTAGTTGTAGTTGATATGCACGCTGCCCATGAGCGTATTATGTATGAACAACTCAAAAATGCGTTAGATAGTAAAGCTGTACCTATGCAGCCTTTGCTTATTCCTGTAAGTTTTAATGCAGATAGATTAGAAGTTGCCACTGTTCAAGAAGCCTTAGCCAGCAACGACTTTAGCTTAAGCCAACTCGGTTTTCATATCGCCATTCTCTCGCCTAATACGCTTGCCGTGCGCGCCGTACCGACCATGCTGCAAGATGCCGATGCCGTCACTTTAGCCAGAGACGTACTAAAAGACTTGAGGGAATACGGCGCAACCCGAGCGCTAACAGAACGCAGAAACGAACTTCTAGGCACAATGGCCTGCCATGCTGCAGTGCGTGCCAATCGTATGCTAACTATCACTGAGATGAATGCATTATTGCGAGATATGGAAGCGACGGAGCGAAGTGGTATGTGCAATCACGGCCGTCCAACTTGGTTTCAAGTAAGTATGGGTGATTTGGATAAGATGTTTATGCGGGGTAAATAAATTATGAAACTTAATGGGGTGCATTTGCTGGAAAAGAATGTGAAAGAGTTTGGAAATTTAAAGGACGAAGAGAAATCTGAAATAATTGATTTTTGTATGCTCTGGAGTTTTGTTGAAGGTGAATATTTAAATGAACATGCAACTGTTAATACAATTGGAACATTTGTGAAGAATCTTGAATGAGATGGCGAGCTAAGTAAGTTAAAATTAGACAAACACGTTCAATATTTCAGAAATAGATATTTTTTAAATAGGAAATTTACTGCTTTCTATCGAACTTTATATTTAGAGAGAAGCGCATCATCTCCACAGGTGAGTCTTAAGCTACGAGAAGATGGTTTTACAGCCAGCCAAAGGTTAATTGGATGTTTAGTAATAATTTATCGATTCATAAGTAATTTATTTCATGGAGTAAATGGAAATATAACTATCATGAACAATTAGATAACTTTACTCACGCTAATAAATTGTTGATGGAATTAATGCAATAAGGCAAACTAAAAAAATTGAAGTCTTTGCATTTTATGAAAAAAGTCGCTTTCGCGGGACACACGAGTTACTTTCTTTTGCTTAGCCAAAAGTAAGTAACCAAAGAAACACACGCAAGGGGCGTCCCCAACCTCCCTAAGTGCTGAAGCACTAAGTCGGTTGTGAAAGCCTACTCCCTTCCGCTTGATTCATGTTCTGCTGGGCTTTATGGGCGGGATAGTAGGGGATAATGTGGTGTTGAAATATTGTAGGGTGGGCAACTCTTTGCCTACGCGGCCTTTGTTTCGTCATTGGTCTTTGTAGGAGGACGCCCCGTCCCGAAAGCCATATCAAACTTTCATGAGACGCTAATAGCCCTTGTTTCAGGTTACAAAATAATAAATATTTCTTTATAAAATAGCGTTGCTTTCGGGACAGGGCGTCCCTCCTACAAGTCAATTAAATAAACTTGATTTAACGTACGTTATCACGTACCGTTCGATCAATATTTATTCCTTAACTTAGGTAAAAAATCATGCAAACATTATCTGCCAGCGCTGCCCGCATCAATCTTTATCGCTTAATTGATGAGGCTAATAGTTCGCATCAGCCTGTGGTGATTACTGGCAAGCGTGCCAATGTGGTATTGGTTTCGCAAGAGGATTGGTCTGCGATTCAAGAAACTTTGTTTTTGGTGTCAATTCCTAATATGCGTGAATCGATCCGTGCGGGATTAAATACGCCTGCAAGTGAGCTGTCAACACAATTAGATTGGTAAGTAATGTCGCAGTATCATCTGCTTTACACAAAATTTGCACTTAAAGATGCAAAAAACTTGAAATCTGCAGGGCTTAAAGATAAGGCTTTGCAGTTATTAAGTATTGCTTCAGAAAATCCATGTCAAACCCCACCACCTTATGAAAAGCTTATCGGCGATTTAACTGACGCCTGTTCTCGTCGCATCAACATTCAGCATCGTTTAGTGTATCAAGTGCTAGAAGATGAAAAAATCGTAAAAGTACTTAGATTATGGACGCATTATGAGTAAGTATTTTGTCTGATTTAAAACAACAATTTCCACCTGCTATTTTCCTAATGGGTCCAACCGCCAGCGGGAAAACTGGCGCTGCCGTTGAGCTTGTTTCAAAGCTACCCGTTGAAATAATCAGCGTAGATTCTGTTTTAGTTTTTCGCGATATGAATATCGGCACGGCTAAACCAGATGCTGAGATTTTGGCTAAAGCGCCGCATCATCTGATTGATATTATTGACGCCACTAGCGCTTATTCTGCCGCGAATTTTAGAAGTGACGCATTGTGCTTAATGGCAGAAATTACATCACGCGGAAAAATTCCATTATTGGTTGGCGGTACGATGTTGTACTTTAAGGCTTTGGAGTGCGGTTTAAGTGGTCTGCCAGAAGCCAATGCAGAAATTCGAGCATTATTAGATGCAGAAGCGACACAAATTGGCTGGCCTGCCATGCACGATAAGCTTGCGCAAATTGATGCTACAACCGCTACGCGCTTGATGCCTAATGATGCGCAGCGCATACAGAGGGCTTTGGAAGTACATGCAATTACTGGCAAAACCATGACGCAGTTATTTGCCGAGCAATCTAATGAAGTTTTGCCTTATCACTTACTCAAAATTGCATTAATCCCTAGTGATAGAGCCGTATTGCATGCCCATATTGCTACGCGTTTTGATGAGATGCTGAAATCTGGATTTGTAGATGAGGTAAAAAATCTACTTAAAACTTATGACTTAACGCCCGATATGACGTCTATGCGTTGTGTTGGATATAGGCAAGCTTTAGAGCATTTGCAGGGTGATTACGATGCAGCAGAGTTACGTGACCGAGGCATTTTTGCCACACGACAATTAGCTAAACGCCAGTTAACTTGGTTGCGTGGTATGAATGATGTGGTTTTTTTGGATTGCTTGGATGCTGATCTGAATCAGTTGGTTTTTAATAAGATTAATAAGTTTATTGATTAGAAACCTTTAGATAAGTAAATACTTTTGCAAATAATGATTTAACGCCTATAAATTCAACATTTCGTCATCATCGCGAATGCAGGGATCCATTTTACATTTTAAAGGCAGTTCAAAATGGATCCCTGCGTTCGCACCACTAGGGTGCTTCGATTCGCTAAGCGGTAAAGCACTTTCAAAGTCGTATGCGGGAATGACAGTTATTGGTCTGCTCAGGCTACTAACCCTTGCATCCGCCTAGCTGCTTCCATACACTCATCAAATGAAGCCACTAACGCCATCCGTATAAAGTTTTGCCCTGGATTAACTCCATGAGCTTCTCGCGCTAACAAACTACCTGGCAATACCGTGATGTTAAAGTCTCGATAGAGTTTGACGGCGAGTTCGGTATCAGTCATCGCTATTAATTTTTGGTCGATGCGCGCCCATAAGTAAAAAGCCGCATCTGGCAGCTGCACTTCTAAAATATTTGCCAGTAAAGGGGTGACTGCATTAAATTTCTCTGCGTACAATCTACGGTTTTCAATCACGTGAGCTTCATCATTCCATGCTGCGATGCTTGCGTGCTGTATGGCTGGATTCAATGCACAGCCTTGATAAGTGCGGTATAAAGTGAATTTTTCAATCATATTGGCATCACCGGCTACAAAACCAGAGCGCATGCCTGGTACGTTAGAGCGTTTTGAAAGCGAGCTGAATATAATAAGCTTTTTATAGCCGCGACCTAATTGGTGTGCCGCCTGCAATGCGCCCAATGGTGGACTCGCTTCATCAAAATAAATTTCTGAGTAGCACTCATCAGCGGCAATAACAAAACCATATTGGTCAGATAAGGCAAAAATTTCTTGCCATTGCGATAAACTCATTACCTTGCCAGATGGGTTGCCAGGGCTGCATACGTAAACTAATTGCGTGCGTTCCAATACACTAGCTGGCACACTGGCAAAGTTCATTGCATGGTTATTTTCAGGTGTAGTGTTTAAAAAATAAGGCTCTGCACCTGCTAAAAAAGCGGCGCCTTCGTAAATTTGGTAAAATGGATTGGGTGAAATGACGACAGGTTTTTTAACACAGTTAGAGGTAATAACCGCTTGTGCAATCGCAAATAAGGCCTCGCGACTACCCGCAATTGGCAACACTTCTGTATCAACATTGAGTACGGGAATGCCATAGCGTTTTGTAGCCCAAGCTGATATCGCTTGACGCAACTCGGGAATGCCAACAGTTGTGGGGTAAGTCGCTAAACCACTTAAATTATCCATCAAAGCGTTTTTAATGAGCTGTGGTGTGGTATGTTTCGGTTCGCCAATCGATAAGTTAATGGGTGAGTATGCGTGGTTTGGTGTAATGCCTTTAAATAAGTCGCGTAAGCGTTGAAAAGGGTAGGGTTGTAGCAGATTTAAATTTGAGTTCATAGGTATAATTATAAGGGATGTACTAAAAATTAGCAGTGGCCCGATG
>JACMMS010000028.1 GCA_014378915.1 Methylophilaceae bacterium | reverse complement strand
TAAATAAGCTTTTTAATTCAGACAGGTTTATCAGTACAGAATAAATATTATTAGATGTATTTCAATTTCAATTTCAGGAGTTTCACATGAACAAATTTTTAATTTCAGTAGCCGTTGCTGCGACATTAGGCATGACTAACATGGCTTATGCTGCAGAAAAAACAGTCATGGTGGGTGGTCAAAGCATGTTTGCTAGTAAAGATATTGTAGATAATGCTGTTAATTCAGCAGATCACACTACGCTAGTAGCTGCAGTAAAAGCTGCAGGGATGGTAGACACACTAAAGTCCAAAGGTCCTTTTACAGTATTTGCGCCAACAAATGCCGCTTTTGCTAAATTGCCAGCAGGTACCGTGGAAACTTTAGTAAAACCAGAAAGCAAAGCAACACTGACTTCAATCTTAACTTATCATGTTGTGTCTGGTAACTATGACTATAAAGCTTTGGCAGCAGATATTAAAAAAGGCAATGGTATTGCAGAACTCACTACCGTAAATGGTAAAAAACTAACGTTTAAAATGAATGGTGACCACAATATTACTGTGGCAGATAACAGTGGCGATGTCGCAAACATCAGCACTTATGATGTTTACCAATCAAACGGTGTCATTAACGTGATTGATACTGTTTTATTACCTAAATAATTTAAGTACTAATTTATTTTGGCAATCAAAGGTAGATAAATTATTTATCTACCTTTGTAATGATCATTGCAATAATTCGCAAGCCGCTAGAAAAATTTTACGTTACTAGCCAAGCACTTGATTCCAGAGTGCAGTCACAGCCACTAGATGCACTGATACTAATGTTACGTTTACTTTCGTTTGTACCACTCCTTGTAACTTGAGCGCATGCTGCATTTTTCGATATTCTCGATAAGCCAACGCCACTTTTTCAGCCGCGTGTACTTCGATAATATTGAGTGATGCTAGCAATCTTAACAAAGTAATATTACCAATATTCGCAGTCAGTTGCGGGTATTGTTTTGCATGTGCCAACAACAAAAACTGCACTAAAAATTCCACATCAATAATGCCGCCTATGCCGTTTTTAAGCTCGAACAT
The DNA here is from genome assembly GCA_014378915.1 of Methylophilaceae bacterium. Taxonomy (GTDB): domain Bacteria; phylum Pseudomonadota; class Gammaproteobacteria; order Burkholderiales; family Methylophilaceae; genus JACMMS01. Next base: position 2,702 of record JACMMS010000028.1, on the reverse strand, counting down.
TTCAGTATCATTTTTACTAGCTGCACTTTGTGCAGCACGCATTTTATCGCGCATATTCAGCACTTCTGATTTCAATTTTTCCACATCGCGTGCTTGAGTAAGCACTTCAATACGAATCTGCTCAAAGGCTTTGCCAATCTCGGCATCCCCCGCCACATACCTTGCGCGGGTCAATGCTTGATGCTCCCATACCCAAGCTTTATTGAGTTGGTAATCTCTAAATGCCGCCACGGTACTCACTAGCAAACCGCTGTTTCCATCTGGGCGTAATTGCAAATCTGTTTCGTATAGCAAGCCTGCGGAAGTTAAGCTATTGAACCAGTTGTTAATGCGCTGAGCGAAGCGCGCATACAGCTCACCAGCCTCTGGTGCTTCGTCATCGTACAAAAAGATAATATCTAAATCAGAGGCGTAGCCTAGCTCTTTGCCACCTAGTTTGCCATAACCTATCACGGCAAATTTTGGTACATCGATATGCTTGCCTTTGATGTTTGGCCAAACCGTTTCTAAACTTACACTTAACACTAGCTCGGCCAATGCGCTTAAATAATCTGAGAGCGTTTCTAACGCCAGTTCCCCTGCGATATCTTGCGCGGCAAGCCTGAATACGCTAGCGTGTTTGAAATGACGCATGATGTCCATCTGCCGCTCAACTTCTCCCTCAAACTCGGCTAGTCGTTTCACTAAATCTGCGCGCATTGCAGTAAAGTCTGGTGCGGCATATAAGGTGCGGGTATCTAGCAGCTCATCTAGCAAAATAGGATGTTGTGTTAAATAGTTGGCTAGCCACGGGCTGCTGCTACAAAGCTTAACCACTAAATGCATGGCTTGCGCATGCTCTACCAGCAAGGCCAAGTAACTGGCGCGGCGGCAAATACTTTCTAATAAATCAATCACGCGAATAAGCGTGGCTTCAGGATTTTGCATGGTGGCTGCAAGTGAAATCACGTGCGGCATCAGCGCATCAAACCGTTGGCGACTAAGTTCTGGCAGCTGCAGATAGCGGCTAGTTTGATGCAAAGTATTGAGCCTGCGCAGGGTTTCTTGCGGTTCTGTATAACCTAATTTCTGTAGTGCCTGTTCTGCGTCAGCTGCGTTGAATGCACCATTCCAAAGTGATTTTTCAGCCTCTAAAGAATCTCGGCTCGCAGTTTGGCTGGTATTCGCATCTGTAAACGTTGCATCAAAATGTTGCTGCACGTTTTGCCTGTAGATATTTAGCTTTGCTAAAAAAGTCTCCCAATCTTCAAAGCTCATGGCTTTAGCAATACGTGCTTTTGCTTCGTCGGTTTTGGGTAATTCCTGCGTTTGCGCATCTTCTACATACATTAATCTATGCTCTAAGTTACGCAAAAAAATATAAGCCTCACTTAATTCGCTCACCGTTTTTTCAGGTAATAATCCTTTGTCTTTTAATAGCGACAACACTGCGAGTGTGGGCTTAATCTGCAAGCTAGTATCTTGCCCGCCACGTATTAACTGAAACACTTGGGCGATAAACTCAATCTCACGTATGCCGCCACGGCCTAGCTTGATATTGTCTTTCACGTATGAATAACCAGCTTTAGCTGGTATATTCTGCGGGGACAACCCTTGCGGTTGCATGCTCCTAATGTTGACATCGCGCTGAATTTGAATCTTTAAATCGCGCATTGAAGCAAACGCGCCAAAATCTAAATACTTTCTGAATACAAACGGCTTGAGCAGCTTAGATAATTGCTGGCTACTCCCAGCCACCACGCGACCTTTAATCCAAGCGTAACGCTCCCATTCACGGCCGTTATTTTGGTAATAATCTTCCAGCGCGTCTAAGCTACTCACAAGTGCGCCCTCAGAACCAAATGGCCGCAGACGCATGTCTACGCGGAAGACAAAGCCATCTTCGGTGATTTCATCAATGGCGGCGATTAGTTTTTTAGCCAATTTGGTAAAAAAATCTTGGTTGCTGATTGATGTGCCGCCATTAGTGAATCCATCGTCGTCATAAGCAAAAATTAAATCAATATCTGACGATACGTTGAGCTCATAGCCGCCCAGCTTGCCCATTCCAACCACAATCAGCGCCTGCTTATCACCCTGCGCATTGGTTGGCTGGCCATATTGCATACTCAGCCAAGCGCTTAAAAATTTAATCGCAGTTTGTAATGTCACTTCAGCAAGGTGAGAGGTCGTTAACATCACCTCCTGCAAATCTGCCAAACCATTGAGATCTCGCAATATCATACGCGCCATCACTTGCTGACGTAAAAGTCGCAAAACGCGCTTTAAACTCACTTCATCAACAATATTTTCTTGAATATTTTGTGCAGACAAAAAATTTTGCATATCACTTAACAGGTACGCTTGATGCAGATTCACTAGCAAATCATTAAGTAAAACTGCATCTTTTGTAAGCAATCTTCTTATAAATGGACTGCAAGCTACGGCATGGCGCACATAAGCCTCATCGCTTTGCCCATCTCTATACTGGGTGCGGTTTTCTGATAGAATATTGTCGATTGTGAGCATGCTTTTATTCAGTAATTTTTAAGGTATTATTAAAGTTTTCATCATTCATTAAACTAAGTATTTACTAAACTAGGTTTCAACATCAGCAAGTCATATAAATTACAAGTCTTATAAATTATAAGTGCGTTAAGCATAATTGGGGAAGTTGCATGTCGATTGAATCTGTTTTAACCGAAACACGTGTTTTTGAGCCG